>NZ_JAUBTN010000005.1:0-168665 GCF_036705055.1 Microcoleus sp. CZ3-B2
CAGTGCCGTTTCCCTACAATATTATTTTGGGTAGGGAAACGGCACTGCCGTGTCCTCGGTATCATGTCTGAGTGCAGCCGGAATTGAGATTACACGAATATGAAACTATCAGGGGTAAAGGCGCCTTGAATTACTGCTATTTGGTCAGATGTACCAGCTAAATTGATGGAGTTACCAACAATATTGTAGTTGGAAATACTCCCATGTAACTGAATGCGATCGATTCCCTGTTGGAAATCCTGAATGAGTGCAACTCCTGTTCCTTGATAGTAGCTAATTGCGGCATCACCGAGAACAAAAACATCTCTACCCCTACCACCAATCAGTAAATCTGTTTCATTACTCCCTGGTGTAGCACTCGATGGATTGACTCCAATCAGCGTATCATTGCCACGTCCACCCGAAAGTGTGTCGTTACCCGCTCCTCCTATTAAATAATTGTCTAGGTTATTGCCGGTAATCACATCTACATTGGGCGTGCCCGTGACATTCGCGAAATTCTCTACAGTAAAATTCAGAGTGCCGATACCGGGTAAATTGTTAACTGCTAAACTATTCTGCGACAAATTTGCATTAATAGAAGCTGTGCCGCTACCTGTGGAAGCATCGATGGTGTTAATCTGCCCCAAAGGAGCAATAATTTGCTCGATGCTTTGAAGGCTGTCTGTGCCGGCTGCGCCTTTGTCTACAATGCCTTTAGCCTCAAGGGTAATGCCATTGCTGAGGGAAAGATAGCTGATTGTATCCGTGCCTAATCCTCCAAGGATGCTATCAGTGCCGCTACTCCCTAGGATGAAGTTGTCTAAACTATCTCCGGTAATATTGTCGTTTCCTGTTGTGGTGTTGATACTGTTGGCTGGCGGTGCGGGTGGAGTTGGGTTTTGGGGAGGTAGAGCAGAATTGGTAAGTTGTCCGCCTTGATTTGGAGGTGGAGGATTGCCCGGTGCGCCTTGATTTGGAGGTGGAGGATTGCCCGGTGCATTAATTGAATTAGGATTGGGAAATAGTGGTGGCATGGTGTAATTACCTCGATTATTTTTCTAAGTTGAAAGCAGTTGTCAGGCTCAAGAAATGAATTCTCGATCGCCTTTTGCTTTGGTCGCTACAATCATTAAGCTGGTTCAACATGACATTTATCTCTGTGCTGGGATTACAGTTTTGTAATCTGCAAAATTACCGTTTTTCTGAATTGTCAGGTATGTTACGATCGCCCGATGGACGCGGTGGAATGCCCAAAATTTTGATTAGCTGTGCTTCGGTGACTCCCAACTTTTTCGCTGCACCGGCAATATCTAAACGAGGAGGGGGCGGTGGGCCCGGCGGGCGATTATTTTCAGGTGGTTCGGGCGGTTTGGCTGGTAGCCCCAATGCTTCGATTAACTCGGCTTCGGTGATTCCTAATTGTTTCGCCGCAGCGGCAAAATCTATACGGGGCGGATGTCTGCGCTCTTGATTGGGTTCGGGCTGGCTCTGGGCTAGTACAGTATTAGAATTAGCTGTAGTTCGATCGGGAAAAGTCAAGCTGCTAAATCCCAGCAGCAAAGCTGTAGCGGGTAACGCGAGTAGTGAAGCAATTTTCATGAGAGTTACGATCGCCAATCCAAAAATGTTGACAGCTAAATTAAACTCCCAAAACATTACCTGCCACACTGTGGATGGATTACAGTTTTGTAATTTAGTTCAATCAATGATGACGGTATAATCACCACTGAAAAAGAAACTATGCCCAATCCCTCCGCTTCGCGCTCGCCCAATCCCTCCGCTTCGCTCCGCCCAATGCCCTGCGCGGGCCAATCCCTCCGCTTCGCTCCGCCCAATGCCCAACTCGATCTAAATCTATGAATGTTCTATACGTTGAAGATGAAGAAAAAATCGCTAATTTTGTTTGTATCGGCTTGAAAGAACAAGGCTTTGTTGTGGATTATTGCGATAATGGCAACGATGGCTACGGGCGGGCGATGGATAATCAGTACGATGCGATCGTGCTTGATATTGTTTTACCGGGAAAAGATGGATTGTCTATCCTCAAACTGCTGCGAAAAGCGGGGCGCAATGTACCTGTGATTTTATTGACGGCTCGCAATGAATTAGACGATCGCATTGAAGGCTTGCATCTCGGTGCTGATGATTATTTGGCTAAACCGTTTTTTGTTGAGGAGTTAGTTGCTCGGATTTATGCTGTTGTGCGGCGTGCTTCTGGAAGCGGGCAAAATATTTTGAGTGTTGGCCCAGTTAAGCTCGATCGCATTCTCCGAGAAGTTACTTGCGATTCCCATACAGTCGAACTGACAACCCGCGAGTTTAATCTGTTGGAATATCTGATGCGATCGCCTGGTAGGGTACTCACCCGCACGCAAATTCTCGAACATATCTGGGGCTATGATTTTAATCCAAATACGAATGTGGTAGATGTCTGTATTCAACGCATTCGCAAAAAACTTGAACCCATCGGCGGTACGGGATGGGTTGAGAGCGTGCGCGGTGTTGGCTATCGGTTTCGCAAACCAGATTCCCAATCATGAAATTGCAATCTTTTCGCTTTCGGATTACTCTATTCTCTGCTGTTCTGGCAAGTATTTCTATAATTGGCTTTAGTATTGTTTCGTGGTGGTTGATTTACGATGCTAAGGTAAAACGTCTTGATGCTGAAATTAAGAATCAGTTAATCCAATCTACTCGCCCGCAATCAGCTCAATGGGATAATTATGCTAATTCTTTGCCATCAGTTTTGGGCATGAATGATGGGGAAACAACCGCGGCTTTGCTGGTGAATGACAGAGATGGTAATTTGCTCTACCGATCGCGCCAGTGGCAAGATGGACTTGATCCTAATTCATTATGGCGATCGCTGCCCCAACCCCCTCCCGATCCTGCCAGAATACCTTTTGAATTAGAACCTCCCCCTCCACCACATTCACTCTATCCACCACCTCCCCATCAACCACCTCCCGATCGACCCGATTCATTCTTACCGAGAGAAAGAAGACCCCCGCGCGATCGGCCTCCTCAATTCGATCAACCGGATTTTCCTCGAGTTTTCAAAGCTAAGCTAGCAACCCAGCGTACTAGCACGGCTGTTTGGCGTGTAGGCGCGATTCATTCTCCTCAGACTCAAATAGCGATCGCTGTTAACTTACAAGCGATCGATCGGGAAATGGCATCGATTGGCAATATCTTTCTAATTTCTATTCCCGTAGTGCTGTTATTCGTAGGAGGTGGAGCGTGGTTGATATCGCGGAGTATTCTGTATCCCATTGGGCGACTCACGATGGCTATTCGCAATGTCACCGTACAAGGGCTCGATCGGCGCGTCCCTGTTGGTTCGACGGATATTGAATTTTTAGAATTAATTTCTGTGTTCAATCAGATGTTAGAACGTCTGGAACGGAGTTTTAAACAAGCTTCTCGTTTTAGTGGAGATGCGGCTCACGAATTAAAGACTCCGCTGGCAATTTTGCAAGGGCAAATAGAGCTTGCTTTGCATCAAGTTGAATCTGGTTCTCAAGTGCAGCAAACTCTGAGTAATTTATTGGATGAAGTGCACCGCTTGAGTGAAATTACCCGCAAACTTCTTTTACTTTCTCTAGCCGATGCCGGACGTATGGGTTTACATTTGGTTGAGGTGAATGTGTCGGCTTTGCTATCGGAAATTTCCGAAGATATGGAACTGTTAGCAACACATTTAGATGTGGAAATGGAAATTGCTCCCAAGTTATTTATACAGGGCGATCGCGATTTGCTGGTGCAGGTTTTGCAAAATCTAGTTGGGAATGCTATTAAATATAATTTACCGAAGGGTTGGCTCCGATTACAAGCCCAGCGTCACGAAAAAATAGTAATTGTGAAAATTGTCAATAGTTCTCAAGATATTTCTTTAAGCGAGCGCAAGCTAATTTTTGAGCGCTTCCATCGCGGTGACTCCAGTCAAATCCAAAAAATAGAAGGATCGGGATTGGGGCTGAGTTTAGCAAGGGAAATCGCACGGGCCCACGGCGGCGATATTCAACTAGATGCTGCCATACTTGGTCAAACAGGGTTTATACTGAGTTTACCTGTGGGCGATCGCGATTAACCCGATCGATAATATGGTTGCGGTTGTTTTGACTTGAACTGAGCGATCGGGTTAACTTAGAATTGAGAGTTTTTAGGAGTTGAAGTGGGAGCTATATTTGCGCGATCTCGCCACAGCAACAACGGAATGCTTAACGTTCCTAAAATCATCACAACTCCCGTCAGAATCCAAACTAGCACGCGATTAGGGCGATAATCACTTCGCTCGATTTGCCAGAAAACTCGATTGTAACGCCATGCTGCTAAGGCTATGACCGCAATGCCAAAAACGACTAAACTCAGCCCTAAAGTTTCGGAGTTGAAGAAGGGAGGGGAAGAAACTTCTTGTTGAGTCACTGTAGCTTGAAATTGACGGAGAAATAAACTGAACCGAGCGATCGCAAATCCAAAACCAATTAAAGCGAGTGAAGTTCGCAACCATGCAAGAAAGGTGCGTTCATTTGCCTGATGTTCGCGCTGTCGGTCTATTTTAGCACCCTTGTTCATCAACCCTACCTTTATAAAAAAATATTAAGCTTTCCCTCGTTGATTATTGTGTCATTTCTGGTTGCGGAGGGAAGTATCAGTATGGCGATCGCGATTCATCATTACCCAAAAATATACTATCAGTAAATCGACTAAAAAGCGATCGCCTCCTTCTCTACCAACACAAAAAAGCGGGACACAGCACTGCTGTGTCCCTACCAATACGGAATTTAAAAGCCTGTTTAAAAAGACTTAAACCCGCCTCCAGATTGAGTTTTTTTGCTCAGCCAATCGTGACCCAATCTGATTGTCACGTCCGACTGCAAAGAACCCGTACTCTCAACCAGCACATCTCCAAAACCCAAAGACTGTTGAATCGCTCGGGCACCTTTAATATCGCCGTCTTGAGCGACAATCGTAGTCTCTTCTAGCGGTTCTGGCCAAGCTTTATACACCTGAACATTCCGATAGCCGGCGCGAGTCAGAGTATTGACAAAATCTTCAACAGCCGATTGGTCGCCCGTACTGTCTTGAACCGCCACCTTCAGAAAAGTCGCATCAGCATTCTCAATTGTCCAAGTATTTTGACCGAAGTCAAAATGCTCTGCCACCATAGTTTCGATCGCATTTTGGTCTGGCAACCAAAAACTTGCCTTATAGTCTCTAGGATCGCTGAATTTGCCGGGAACCATCAACATTTGCACGCTGGCGCGATCGGTTTGAGTAGCAAAACCAGCCAAAGCTACCAATTCTTCTATACTCAAATTCGTGTCAATGTGAGACTGAATCACCGACAAAATCTTCGGCAAACGAGAAAGCAAACCTACATTAACTTCCTGTTCCACAAAAGCCCGCATCAACAATTGCTGGCGCTGCACCCGCCCAATATCGCCCAAATCGTCATGCCGGTAAAGCAAATATTGCACGATTTGTTCGCCGTTGAGAAGCTGCTTGCCAGCCTTTAAATCTATATATAAATGTTGGCTTTCATCGGTATACTTCATGTCTTTAGGGACATTAATAGTAATGCCGCCCAGTGCATCTACCAAGCTTTTGATGCCTTGAATATTGACTGTGACATAACGGTCAATTCCCACGCCTCCCAGGAGTCCGCTAACTGACTTAGCTGACGAAGCCGGGCCGCCGTAGTAATTAGCTTCGTTGATTTTCACTTCACCCCTACCTTCAACATAGGTGCGGGTGTCACGGGGAATCGAAAGCACGCTTAATCTTTTATTTTGAGGGTCAAACCTCACCAATAGCATGGTATCGGTTAACCCCTTAAAAGAGTTTTGCCAGACATCGTATCCCTGTTCCTTGTCGGGATGGCCGTCGAGGTCTGAACTCAGAACCTTAAGTCCTAAAACTAAAATATTAACTGGGCGAGTCAGTTCTGGCATCTTCATGTTGAGCTTTGCCATGTCGCCTTGAGAAAACACCGCCGCTTCTTCGGGAGTCAACTTTTGTTGCTGAAGCGGTGTTGTGGAAAGCGAGACGGCTAGCAGCGCTCCGGCGGTGGCTGAGAGCATGGCTACTCCAGCCAAACCAAAACCAAAGCCCAACCAACGGCCTCGATGCGGCTGGTTCGATTTTTTGGTTGCAGGTTGAGCGGTTGATTGTTGGATAGGGTCTTGATTAGGAGTTTTTTGAACTGGCACTGGCTTCCTCACAGACAACAAAAATAAAAAAACATCGCGGAAATATGTAGTATCAAGCGGAAACTGCACTCAATCAATAGGGTCGGGCTTCAAAGAACCCTAAATTATGATAAATGTTTGCCGACCACTTGCTCGGCTACGCGGCTTATTCCGGGCAACCATAGCGGTTGACGCTTCCACAGACGAACCATCAGTCCCAGAGAAACAATAAAATAACTGGTTGTTAGCAGGCTACTCATTAATAACATGGTAAGTGTCGGAGATTCCGCAGAAATCGCTGCACCTTCTAAAAGAATATGTCCTAGGAGCCAACTAACAGCAAGGGCAATTGCCAAGCGGCTGACGGCTTTGCGTTCGGGGGTTCCCTGACGCCGGTAAAGATTCCACAGGGCGGGGAAAAAGCCGATGACTGGGATCATTAATACAAACAGACTTGCCCGATCGAGTTCAGGATTGTCTAAGGGATGTGTATTTTTCATAATTTGCATTCAAAATTTACAGGAGGTCTAGTTTTGCACAAAATTTATTGGTTTGACAGAAAATTGAGCTCGCAGACCAAAATTCGCAGCAGGGCTGGTTTTGCACAAACGTTGTCTGTCAGAGGCAAAATTTTTCGGTGATTGCTGGCGGTCGATCGCCCGCGAGCAACTTTTCGACCCGGAGAGCCGTATTTTGATAAACTGGATACAGCACCGCAGACAGGAGAACAGACTTAGCCATGACCAAATCTCAAAAACCGATCGTTATTTCTCCATCAATATTATCAGCCGATTTTAGCCGTCTCGGAGAAGAGATTCAGGCGGTCGATCGAGCTGGGGCTGACTGGATTCACGTAGATGTGATGGACGGTCGCTTTGTTCCTAATATTACTATCGGGCCGATGATTGTCGAAGCAATTCGTCCCGTTACTACCAAGATAATAGATGTCCACCTGATGATTGTGGAGCCGGAGAAATACGTCGAAGACTTTGCTAAGGCTGGTGCGGACATTATTTCCGTTCACGCCGAGCACAATGCTTCGCCTCACTTGCACCGCACCCTAGGTCAAATTCGGGAATTGGGCAAGCAGGCTGGTGTGGTTCTGAATCCTTCGACACCCCTAGAGTTGATCGAGTACGTGCTGGAACTTTGCGATTTGGTGCTGATTATGAGCGTGAATCCGGGCTTTGGCGGTCAAAGTTTTATCCCGGCGGTGCTGCCGAAAATTCGCCAGTTGCGCCAAATGTGCGATGAGAAGGGCCTCGATCCTTGGATTGAGGTGGATGGCGGTTTGAAGACGAACAATACTTGGCAGGTTCTGGAAGCGGGCGCAAATGCGATCGTCGCGGGTTCTGCTGTGTTTAAGGCGAAGGATTACGCAAGCGCGATCGAGGGTATCCGCAACAGCAAGCGCCCGACTCCTGAGTTGGCTGCTGTTTAGTTGAAAATGCGATCGTTTCCGGCGAATTACCCAGAATAAAACTGGTTCGCAGTCAGGACTTTAGTCCTTAGTGGCTAAAAGATTTAAGAAAGGACTGAAGTCCTCACTACAAACTGTTGCATGACTTTTTAGCTAAACAGACGGGAATCCCCACACTATACCGATCGAGGTTAGTGTGGGATGAAAAGGGTTAAACTCAACGATATACACTCTGAATTAAAGAAACACTACGAGGCTGATGTAATTCTTCACCCAAATTCAGCATTCGGTTGCGCTCTAACAAAACTTCAATTCGTCGATCTGGTTGCCCATCTAAAATCAGATAACGTAATTTTTGATTGATTTCTAATGCAGAAATGAGCGCTTTTTTTCCCAAATTGCCAATTCCATTTCGACAAAGATTGAGTTTCAATAAGGTTTGGTTACGTGCGATCGAATGGGCGATCGCACTTGCACCGATATCTCCAATCTGATTGGGCTGCGATCCCAACACTCCTGTAGAAGGACTATAACCTAAATCCAGATTACTAAGTTTGGGATGGGTTGCCACTGCTGCTAATAATGGATTGCACCCTGCTACCCCAATTCCATTGCTAGCTAGTCCTAAATCAACCAGTGTTTTATTTTCTGCCAATCCATCCACTAAAACTGTAACACCTCGATCGCCAAGATGATTGACATTAAGAAATAAGCCAGTAATCACAGGATTATCAGCTAAAAGATTAGCCAGTAAAGCAGCATGGTTTTCCTGAATTTGATTGCCGCCCAAGTACAGCCGTTCAACAGTACGATTGGTGTAAGTCAAAACCTCTAAAATGGCGGCTAATCCCTCATCTCCTATTTGAGTATTGACCAAATCTAGCGTGCGGATACTTGTATTGTGACGCAACATTTCCGCTAGACTATCTGCACCTCCTACGCCAATCGGATTGCGTTTTAACCACAAACCAGTTATGGATTGATTCTGCGTCAGCGCTTCGGCAAGTGCAGCAATACCTGTCGATGAAATCGCATTGCAACCTAAATAGACAATCTCTAAACGGTTGTTACGTTGAATCAATCGCGCCACATCCTTAGCACCCCGATCGCCAATACCATTGGTTCCCAATAATAAGCTAGCGATCGCATCATTGTTTGCCAATGCTTCAGTCACTAAATGACATCCCATTACACCTAAATCTTGCTTGCACAAATCAAGTCGTCCATCGGGCATGACTGTGCCGCGCGGGAAGACTATTTTTTGAGCGATCGGTCGATCGGTTTGGAGATAATCGATTAACGATTTGAGTTCGATTACAACTTCGGAGGAAGACTCTATAGGATTGGGTAACGGACAGTGAAGAGCGGTATTTATCATCATTTGCTACCAGGGATAGGGGGCGTAGTCTTTAAGAAAATGACCGTAAATTGGAGGTTCGGGGTTTTCAATACCTTGAACGATCGGATCGTAAATTCTTGCCATCCCATCAATCGCATCTAATGGTGTGTAAAAGCCTTGTTCTCCTTGAACTCGTATTTTCTTAGGATCGGGATTTTCATTAGTAATCCAACCCGTATCGACGCTGTTCATGAAAATATTATATCGAGCATAATCAACCGCCGAGGTTCGCGTCATCATATTCAAAGCTGCTTTTGCCATATTGGTATGGGGATGATAGGGTGTTTTACTGTCGCGGTTGAATTGTCCTTCCATTGCTGAAACGTTGATGATAAATCGTCTTTCAAAGGATGAACGAAGTAGTAATGGTTTGAGTTGACTGTTAAGAATGAAGGGTGCGATCGCGTTCACCACCTGTACTTCAAGTAACTCAATCGTATTTACCTCATCCAGTTTTAGCAACCAGCTATTCTCGGGGCGAAGATCCAGTTGTTGTCCGTCAGCATCGAAGCAATCGCGCGGGAAGTAATCAGCGATCGCACCCGGTAGGCGAGCTTTGTAATTCGGTTGACTTTCGAGTAAAATAGATTGATGTCGAGGTAATTGCTCCTTTAATAGATTGCTATCGCTCGGGATTAATGCTTGCGCGTTGTTGCTGAGTATTTGTGATGCTTCTTCTTCTCGCTCTAAGAGATGCTGATAAAATGCCAATGGACGCTTGATAGTTTGAGCTGCATTGTTGATAATCAGATCGAGAGCTGATTCAGTATGGAATAAATCCCGTACAAATGTTTCTAATGCTGGAATATTTCGCAGATCAAGTCCGCGAATTTGCAGGCGATCGCGCCACTGCTCGAAATCGGGTTCTAGACTATAGCGATTAGCACAGTCATAGGGGAATCTTGTGGTGAGAATCACCCTAGCACCATCTTGTAACAGTCGCAATCCCATCTGATAGCCAATCTTGATGCGTCCGCCTGTCACTAATGCAGTTCGCCCAACTAAATGGGTTCGCTGTTGTCGTTTTTGGTAATTAAATTGAGCACATTTTGGGCAGAGTGAATGATAAAAAAAATGAATTTCTGTATAGCGTGTTTTGCAAATGTAACAAAGGATGGGCTTGTGCAAATGCTGCGATCGGGTTGTTGATTCTGGTAACGCAGCGCATGACTGTTGTTTGTGCTGATGCTGCACCATGACGGTTGATGCTTTGAGTTGGCTATCTTCAATTCGTCGTTGTTGTTGTTGAGTTTGACGCCAACCTTTGCGTCCCTGTTTGTAGATTTTGGCAATCAAACTTTTGAAGCGATCGTGTTCGCCAATGACCGCTGGATCTTCTGAAATTTGTTGCAGAACATTGAGGCAAATTTCTAATTGGTCTGGTGGGAGATTCATCTTGACCAACCCTTGAGAAATTGAGCGCGAAAACCCCTTCATATATCCAGATTTGATATTGATGGGTGGGGCTAAGAGGATTTGAACCTCTAACTTCTTTCCTGCAGAGAAAGCGCTCTTCCATTGAGCTATAGCCCCCAAAAAGGTGGAACTGAGGGAGACTCGAACTCCCAACCTCTGCGATGATGTCGCTAGTGCTCTTCCAATTGCGCTACCAGTCCCAAATCTTAGAAATCGCTGATACTACATTATAGTTATATCAATTCCGGTAGCATCGGAATAATTATTGACCGGAATGAGGAGACTATTGTTGTGCAACTCAAGCTGTTTTACGATCGCACCCGCAACGTCAGGCGCACTGTATCCCCAATAAAGTGAGGAATGCGCCAGCTAAAGAGCCATTTTTTAATCGTTTTCAGCAACTCCACATCCGCCAAAGTCGAAGCATCAGCATCCACAACTATGCGGCTGGCGCGCACCTTATCGAAAACAATTTCTAACACCAATTCGCCGTTGATACCGGGCGGCACAGTCAGAGTTTCCAAGTGTTCGTTTAAACTATCGATCGCCACTTCATCCAACCCCGCAGCGCTAACGACTTCTACAGGTGATGTGCCGTGTGGGCCTTTTGCGCGCCTTCTGCGCGCCTTTGACGGTGCACTTGGGGCGCTGCCGGGGGCTGGTGCGGACAATGGATATATTATCTCTTCCTCCATGCAGTCAAATGAGAAGCCGTGTGCACCCCCTGCGGGTTCTCCAAAGCAGGCCCGCAACCTCATAAACTCCGCAACAGGTTCGGAGCTTAGGCTATTCCTTGCCAGCAGCGTTTTGCCAAATACACCTCCATATTCCACCGCTTCCGGCATTTCTACAGGCACGTTCATCGCGATCGATTCCGTACCCGGTTCGACGCGCACATCATCGCTGACGGCGACAAAAGCCGTGTATTGCGACAGAAGCTGATAGGTTAGCGCCGTTTCTGTCACTGTTTCCACCTCCACCTTAGTTTCGTACTGCACCATCTGATTCATCAAATCTTTGATGCGGTGCCGCCCCCAAAGCTGGGCAACTGCCGGATTTCCAGGATCGGTAAAGTTCATTTCGTAGGTTTGGACGTACTGGTGTCCGCCTGCACTAACCCCTTTTATCTGAAGCGTTCCAGCTTCGCGATCGCCCTTTTTCCCAAACAGAACCAGCGGTTGTTCGGCAAATAAATCCGGCGCAACTGACGGATAAATTACCGGATTTTCGCCCTCTCCCTGCCAAGTAATTTCTAGATTTATTAACACCGGATTGTTGATTTGCCGGAAGAACTTTTCCACAAATTCGTTAACAGGTTCGTCGTGCCGGATAATCCGCGAGATTCCCCGCCCGATTTCGGCAATGCGATCGAGCAAAAAGCGATTGACGGAACTCCCCGCACCGAAACTGTACAGGCGATTCCCCGATTTGAGATGTTGCTGCACTTCGGCGAGAACTTGGTTTTCGTTGCCGATGTAACCGTCGCTGAGGAATACCACCGTTCGCAAGCGCCCGGATGGTGCGGGAAAATCGATCGCCGCCCGAATCCCGCCCAACATTTCCGTACTATTGTCAGCGCGCAGTTTGTTGATATATTCGATCGCCTGTTGTCGATTTTCTGCTGTATTCGGTAGCGGTTGTTGGGAAAGTCGCCGCACTTTGTCGGAAAAATCCAGAATCGAGAAAGTATCCGCTGGATTCAATCCGTTAATAAATTGCCGCAACAATGCCTGACATTGCTGCAAAGGCGCACCGGATTGCGAACCGGAAGTATCGACTAAAAATACGACATCTTTCGGCACAATTTCATCGGTTTTGTACTCGATCGCCGGAATCAAGTAAACTGCAAAATGCCCGCCGCGATCGTCCGAATGAGTTAATACCGTCGATTGAGTTTCTCGACCCGCAACTTGATAGCGCACAATCAAATCTTTGTTAGGAATTGTATCTTGATTTCCCAACTGAACGCGCACCCTTAGCCCGTTTTTCTGCTCGCTTGCTAAGGAAGTTTTAGGTGAGTCAAAATATTCAATTTGCAGTTGGTGGGATGGGGAATTGACATTGCGAATCGGTACGCCCGCCTCAATTTCCAGCGTCACGCCGATCTCGTGTCCCGATCGCATTCCCGGTGGCAAAATCGGGGCATTAAGCCGCGACGCATCGGGGACAATATCGGTAGACGAATTGACTGTCATTGGGGCTGGGGCGCTACCGCTAGCAGCCGTTTCATCCAGCGGCGTACCGGGAATATATCGCGGCCCGACAACCATCGGAAAAATGAATTCGTAATCGCCAGCTAAAAATTTCAAACTGTCAGTGTAGCGAATCGTGACATCGATTGATTCACCCGGTTTGATGTTGGCGAGGGACTGGGTGAAAATATTATCTCGCTCCTGTTCCAGCAAACCCGCAGTCCGCCCTTCTTGTTTGGCTTTTTCGTAAATTTGTTGTGCTTCTTCGCGTTTTTTGATGCTGCCTTTAATAGTGCGATCGCCAATTTTAATTTCCATCTCATCAACCGCTGCTTCGGCTGGTAGCGGAAAAATATAGACGGCTTCCAGCGGCTTGGTGAAAGGATTTTCAAATGTTTGCGAGACTTCAACTCGCGATAGATTTCCGGCTATTTGGGCTAGGACTTCTGTATGTTTCAGGGGAAAAACAAGTTGTTTTCCCTCTGGGGAACGCACGTATAATCCACTGGTTCGATCGGTTGGAGATATCAAGGGTGTCATGAGGTTGTTCCTCCATCACTGATATATAGCGGTTATCAAAAAAGTGAGGTGTGTCCTATGCCCTATGCCCGATCCCGGATAGTACCTCATCTTTCCGAGAAAGGCTATATTATAACATCATACAAACAGTAATGCTCAATTGCGATCGACTTAAACTGCCAGTCAAACCGCAGTATTAATGCTGGCTGGTGCGATCGTATAATTCCAATTTGCCAAATTCAATAGCAGCGTTTCTGTCAACTCCGGTTGCACTTTTTTGCGATATAGAGGAGACGGCAATGCCCTGTCCCTACTGAGATTAATTGTAGGGACACCGCAGGTGCAGTGTCCTCATTTCGGATAATATTAATTCCGATGCAACCGGAAATGAGATTGATTATTTCGAGACATTCGCGAGAATTTTTTCCATCTCAGAAAGCTCGACAGCCCCGGAGAAAGTTTGACCGTTCATGATAAAGAACGGAGTGCCTTCAATGCCAAGTTGTTTAGCCAGTTGCACGTCTTTCCCAATGGCGGCTTCGGCGGCGGGACTGTTGCGATCGGTGTTGAATTTATCTAATTTTAGATTGAGCTTTTGGGCGATCGATCCGTAAAATTCTTCGCCTAAGTCTTTCTGCCCTTCAAACAAAGCGTTGTAATATTCCCAGAATTTGCCCTGCTGCCCAGCAGCCCAAGCTGCTTTAGCCGCTGGCAGCGCTTGAGGGTGAATTGAAGTCAAGGGAAAATGTTTGTAAGCTAAAGTAACTTTGTCCTGGTGTTTTGCCATAAACTGCTTGATAGTCTCGTGAGCGCGGGCGCAAAACGGACATTGAAAGTCAGAGAATTCTAAAAGTACAATCTGCTGCGCCGCCGAGCCCGTGGTAGGAGCATCCCCGATCGCAGATTTGGGATTAGTTTTCATCGCCTGCAAAAAAGACTCCTGTGCAGCTTTGAGAGACTGCTGCTGCTCTTGCTGGTACGCTTGTACCGAATCTAAAATTGCTTGCGGGTTTTCGCGGAT
This sequence comes from Microcoleus sp. CZ3-B2, assembly GCF_036705055.1. Classification (NCBI taxonomy): domain Bacteria; kingdom Bacillati; phylum Cyanobacteriota; class Cyanophyceae; order Oscillatoriales; family Microcoleaceae; genus Microcoleus; species Microcoleus sp. CZ3-B2. Next base: position 14,141 of record NZ_JAUBTN010000005.1, read on the forward strand.
CACCTGCAAGACTTGCTCTTTAAACTTGGGATCGACTGAATTGCCAGCCGCTGACTGGGCGGGGGAACAACCGATAAATACCAGGCAACCTGCCAGCAGTGCAGCGAAGCAGAAGGCTTGCTGGCTGCGGAGTTTTCGCCAAATAGTGGATAAGTTCATCTTTTTTTTTCTGATTCAAGGCAACACTTAATCCTACATTCTATTTTGCGGAGTGTCAGGTGTACCTAAGTTTACTGCTGTGCAGCTATTTTTATATGTGAGGAATAATTAGTAATATCAATTCCGGTACCTGCATCGTAATTAATATTACCCGAAATCAGGACACGGCTGTGCCGTTTCCCTACAATTAATCGCGGTAGGGAAACGGCACTGCCGTGTCCTCTATATCATTCCGGCGCAGCCGGAATAGATATAATTGTCATCAAAAAGATTTGCAGTCAAGAGTGCAAGTGTTTGCTCGATTATTTCCGGTTGTTGAGCCATTTAGCAGCAACTATTCCCAAAATACCCACCACAACTGGATTCCCCAAAAACTTCATCAAACTAGGTTCTTGGGCGAGCACATCTCGGAAAATATCCGGGTGATTGTGATAGGTAAACGAGGCCAGCTTGGTAACATCGTCAGCAGTCATGCGGCTGGCGTGGTGAGTAGAAAGTCCTAATTGCTTTTCCAATTGGCGATCGTTCAATCCTCTCTTGTCCAACTGCTTGAGGAATTCGCGGGCCACGCTATCGAGTTCCTTTGGCTTAATTTGGGCGATCGCCTTTTGCAATTCTGGTTCCAACTGCGCCGGCGGTAGCGAGTCGTGATTCAGAGAACGCCCGAATAATTGTTTGCGCTGATCCGGCGAAGTTCTCTGAGCAAAATCGTCAAAATTTTCGTACTCTTCACCGGTTGTTTCCGGCATCACTTCTTTATTCCCCTGAGCCAAATCCTTCATGATTTGACTCTTATAATTATCGCTGCTACTCATGGTATTTTTTTCCAAATCTACACAACTGTTATGTTTCAAATTTCGATGATTTCGCCAGCCAAAAATTACAAAATGTTATTAAAGCTACGCGCTCATTCAAACTTTGTTGCCAAATCAAGAATTGTATTCAATTTGATTTGATTGCTGGTCGTACTTCGCCGTCAAAATTAGCTTTTTATCAGGAGCATAAATCAAAACACTTACATCCTGTTTGGGAAAATTGCGGTGAAAACCTTGAGCTAAAGACTTCGCCAAATCTTTCACTTCGTTAGGGCGGACTTGCGGAGTAATTACAACTCCCAACTTATTATTGTCACGCACGTAAGCATCCTGAACTAAGCCTTGAGCAGTCTTTGTTACCCATTGACCAAAATCTTGACCTGCAGCAGTATTGCCGCGTTCTAGCTGCGCGTAATAACCCTGACTGCCGCCAATTGCTACAGGTACATTAGTCGGCTTTTGGGCGGAAACGCTGGGGGCGCAGGAAGTCGTAACAACTAGCATTAAAACCAAGAGTACGCCCGCAATTATTTTTCGACTCTGCTGCAATAAACTCACCTTTTTTCCTCCGGTATGAAAACAGTTTTAATATTTGAGAGGGTCAGCTTTATAGACCCTCTCAATTAGTATTAGAATCAGTCTAATTTCTTTTTGACTTCATCTTTCACATCTTCGACTGCGTGACGAGCTTGTGCTTCTGCTTGCTTCGCTTTGCCTTCAGCTTTGTCCTTGGGGTCGCCAGTAACATTGCCTAGGGCTTCTTGAGCTTTGCCTTCGATGTTTTTGCCAGTTGCCTTTGCTTTATCTTCAAGACTCATTTGTTTTTCCTTATCTGTATCTAGTTTTACACTTTCTACTTATTATCATAGGGAACAAGAAGTTCAGTTGCACTCTACCTGTAGGAAGAAAGTTTGGTGTACTCGGAGTGTACAGAATCTCATGGAGGTCAGGAATAGGGAATAGGGAATTAGGAATAGGGAATTAGGAAAAATTATTCTTGAATTGAGGATAGACTGCGACTTTGCTGCTGACAGTTTTTTGACCTAAATTGCGAGCTGCAACAAGCGAAGTGTAGTGTCGCACAAAAAGCTCGGTGCTAACCTATTTGTACACCGAGAACAGGATTTTTTTTAACTCAAAAAATGGAAAGTTTTAAATTTATCTTGAATTGTACCGACTTTTATCTAACTTCAAAAAGCGGGTGCGGGCAAGACCGTATCTTACCCACACCCTCTAAATATTGGCATTAGTTTTAATCGGGCGTATGGTGACATTCTGTATCTATTTTGTGCTGCAGTTCTTCTTTTAACTGTTCGACAGCGCGCATAGTTTCAGCATTGTGTTGTTTCTGCTCGCCGAGGGCTTTTTCTGTTTCCTCGCCGAGCAATGTTTCTCTGGATTTTGGTAGCGTGACTTGTAGGTCGCTGACCCTGTTGGTTGCGTTTGGTTCAATATTCATTAGTTTTCACCCAACTATTTGCAAAATTTATTTTTAATAAGGCTACTTAAGGGTTAACCTTAGATTTATCCTAAGCGCGATCGCAGAGACTTTCCTCTGCCTGAAGGGAGATTAGGGCTGGGGAATAGTTTTTAGTTTTTATTTCTTAATCTAATAGTTAGACAAATCAGGGAAACTTGAATCTGCCGGAAGAGAGATATAGCCTTTCGAGTTCTCCTCTGAGGTACTATCCGGCATAGGGTAAACCTCACCACGCTTGAAAACCGCGATATAGCAGTTAGAACTCTCATAGGAGGTATCGAAAATCGCCCAATTGCCCAATCTCCTAATCTATAATCTAAAATCTAAAACTCGTACTGAGCGACTTGTGAGCCAGCGTAGCCGAAGCAAGCCGAAGTATCTAAAATCGATCGCTCTTCACCTTTTTGAGAAAGGCTATAGGGGAAGGGGAATAGTGCTTGAGTGCGTGAGATTGCTTAGTGCCGGGAGTGTGGGGGAGTGCGGGGGAGTGCGGGAAGAATTTTTGGGGTATGGCGCATTTATGGACTTGTGTCGTTTGTTTGATGAGGCGGTTTCGACATCGGTACAAAATGAAGAGAGAAATAGGCGACAGATTGGTGCAGACTGAGGTCAAGGCGATCGAGTTTGACCGTTAAAATCAACAGGGTGCGGCAATTCCCAAGTTTTGTGGCGATCGCCCGAACAAATCTGCTAAACAGGAGTTAGCATCAAGGCTGACTTCCAGCAGGATCGAACTAAAATTTCTGTTATTAGTAAAAAGTATCTAAAACCCTATGGGAGCAAGCAGCAGTAACCCTCTCGAAGCAGCAGGCCTAATTCGTGAGCCGATAAAAATAGGCGTGCTGCATTCGCTCACGGGCACGATGTCCATCAGCGAAATTTCTGTTAAAGACGCGACGCTGTTGGCCGTTGAGGAAATTAACGCTGCTGGAGGAGTGCTCGGACGCCCCTTGGAAGCGGTGATAGAAGATGGAGCCAGCGATTTGCAAACTTTTGCTCAAAAAGCTAAGCAATTGCTCCTAGAAGCGCAGGTGGCGGTGGTATTTGGCTGTTGGACTTCGGCGAGTCGGAAAGCTGTACTGCCGGCTTTTGAGCAATATGGCGGGTTGCTGTTTTATCCAGTGCAGTATGAAGGGCTAGAACAGTGTCCGAATGTTTTTTATACTGGTGCTGCGCCAAACCAACAGATTGTACCTGGGGTGAATTACTTACTCGCACAGGGGAAGCGGAAAATTTTTCTGTTGGGTTCGGATTATATATTTCCCCGCACGGCAAATATGATTGTGAAAGCTCAACTGGCGGCACTCGGGGGAGAGTTGGCGGGGGAAGTGTATCTGCCGCTTGGTTCGAGGAAGGTGGATGAGGCGATCGCACATATCTTAGCAGTGAAACCGGATGCGATTCTCAATACTCTTAACGGCGACAGCAATGTGGCTTTTTTCCAAAAGTTGCGGGAAGCTGGCTTGAAACCAGAAAACTTGCTGGTGATGTCGGCGAGCATAGCAGAAGAGGAAGTGCGGGCGATTGGGTATCAAAATATTGCCGGACATTTGGTAGTTTGGAATTATTTTCAAACCGTAGATACACCCAAAAATCAGCAATTTGTCAAGGCTTATAAAGCTCGATACGGAAAAAATAGAGTGACGGACGATCCGATAGAAGCGGCTTATTTTGGCGTTTATCTCTGGAAACAAGCAGTAGAAAAAGCTGGTTCGATAGATGCAGTTAAAGTCAGGGAGGCTGCTAAAAATATTGAGTTTGCCGCGCCTTCGGGCAAGGTAAAAATAGATGCCAAAACTCAGCATACCTGGAAAACTGCTCGGATTGGCAAGGTGCGATCGGACGGTCAAATTGAGGAAATTTGGAATTCCGGCGCGCCGCTGATGCCCGATCCTTTTCTGAAAGACTATCCTTGGGCAGCGGCCCTTGCTCCGAGGCGGATTTCTGTGGGAACTCGGGCTTCTTTGATCGGACTGTTTGCGATCTTGGTGCTGATAACTTGGATGGCGGCGGGAGTCGGGTGGATGGGGGCCGTGCAGATGAAGAACTATCTGGTGGTAATAGAGGCTGCCTCAGTAGAGGCGGCGGGGGTTTCCCCAGCAGCAATGGCGGTGCTGGTAGAGCAAACTCTGTTGGTGGCGAGCCGCACTCAGCACTGGCTGCTGGGGACTTTGGTTTTGAGTTCGATCGCGGGGATAGCTGCTTGTGTGTCGGTGTCGGGGATTATTCGGAATCTGGGCTTGCTCCGGAAAACTGCCCAACTGATGGCGAGCGGTGATTTGACGGCTCGATCGCCTGTGGTGTCTAATGATGCGATCGGGGTGCTATCTTCTACTCTCAATACAATGGCTCAGCAAATTAACAGTTTGCTCAAAGGTTTGGAGGTGCGGCAGCGGCAGCTAGAGGAGCGATCGCGCGAATTGGAAGTTGCTAAGAACGCTGCGGAAGCTGCCAACCGGGCGAAAAGCACATTTTTAGCAAATATGACTCACGAGTTGCGGACGCCTTTGAATGCGATTATTGGCTACAGCGAGCTGCTGCAAGAAGAGGCGATCGAACTAGGCGAAGAAGAGTTTGTGATGGATTTGGCAAGCATTAATCTTGCAGGCAAACAGTTGCTAAATATTATTAGCGATATCCTTGATATTTCTAAAATTGAAGCAGGAAAGATGACTCTTTTTCTGGAAACTTTCGATGTGTGGAAGTTGATCGAGCAGGTTGTGACTACGGTTCAACCGCTGGTGGGGAAAAATGGCAACACTTTGATCGTCAATTGCGATCGCGATATTGGCACGATATATTCTGATTCCTCGAAGCTGCGACAAGCGCTGTTGAATTTGACGAGCAATGCTGCTAAGTTTACCGATCGAGGGAAAATTACGATTAATGTTTGGAAGGAAGAAGAATGGGAAGTTTTGCCTCCTGATAATTCTGAAGGACTTTCTATCGTGAACTCTGGGTGTCAAAATTCTGCGATCGTGTTTCAAGTCACCGATACTGGCATCGGGCTGACTGACGATCAGTTGTCGAGGCTGTTCGGGGCTTTCTCCCAAGCCGATGATTCTACTACTCGCAGGTACGGTGGCACCGGTTTGGGGCTGACTATTAGCCAGAGGTTTTGCCAGATGATGGGCGGCGACATTACGGTTGAGAGCGAGTTTGATTGCGGTTCTACTTTTACAATCCGGTTGCCCGTTGCGGTTAAAAGTCAGAAAGAAGCCCAAGGCGATGAATCGCTGCCGGAAACAACGGACAAATTGGGGCCGCAACCCTTGGAATTGCCAGATGCTGCTATGGTGTTGGTGATTGACGACGATCCCGACGCCCGGGATTTAATCACTCGCTGTTTGTCGAAAGAGGGATTTGAGGTGCGATCGTCAGCTAGCGGTGAAGCTGGGCTTGAGTTGGCAAAGGAGTTGCTACCGGATGCGATTACTCTGGACGTAATGATGCCGAGTATGGACGGCTGGGCGGTGCTGTCTGCATTAAAAGCAGATCCGGATTTAGCGGATATTCCGGTGATTATGTTGACTTTTTTGGACGACAAAAATCAGGGTTTGGAATTAGGAGCGGCGGAGTATTTAAGGAAGCCTGTAGATTACAAGCACTTTGCTGATTTGTTGAACAAATATCAACGTCCGTGAAATTAGCGAGCGGTCAATCGATTTTAGATTTTAGATTTTAGATTGAAGCATTGACCCCACGGATAAATTCGGGGGGCAAGTTTCATCGGATACAGGTTTTTTATTTCTCCACGGATGAATGCGGGGGCTTGTATCCTGGATGCTTTCGGTCATATCATGCCTGATGGATTACCATAATAAAAACGGTTCGCAGTGCGGACTTGCACAGGCTCCAATTTGCGGACTCCAGAACGCCATCACAAAAACCGTTGAACCTGAATTATCACAGTTAATCGATCGGAAAACGAGAAATTAAAGATATGACTGATAGAACTGCATTGCTTAAAAGGATTACTCAAACACCTGGTAAATGTGGCGGTCGCCCCTGTATTCGCGGCATGAGAATTCGCGTTAGCGACATTTTAGAAACTCTAGCAGATAATGTAACAGCTAGCGAGATTCTAGCTGATTTCCCCGATTTGGAACCAGAAGACATTCAAGCGTGTCTGCTTTTTGCATCTCTCAGCATAGATTTCCCCAGGATCGCAGTATGATTTTCTGGTTAAATGCTCAATTCCCTCCAAGTTTGGCGAAATGGTTAACCCAAACATTCGGTGTTAACGCTGTTACATTGCAAGAGCTCGGGCTGCAGGATGCTCAGGATATTGAGATATTTAATGCGGCTCGTACCAACGGCTTAGGTACAGTTATCATAACTAAGGATCGAGATTTTGTGGATTTATTAATTCGCCTTGGTAGTCCACCACAAATTCTTTGGCTAACCTGCGGTAACATTACGAATAGAGATTTGCAACGCATTTTCACTGGTGCTTTTCCTGATGCAGTCGATCTACTTAAAAATGGCGAAAATATTGTGGAAATTTGCCGGGTTAAATAAATCATTTTCGATGATTTAATTGCTCAATAGCGATCGCGCTCAATTTCCCTACAAATGTTTTATTAGTCATTAGTTAACAGTAAAAAACCAATGACCAATAACTAATGACTAATGACTGATTAATCTAAGAAGCCCATTAAAGTCGAGCTGTCGTCAATTTCATTTGAAGCAATGGGGCGGTCTCCTCCCATTGTAGAGTAAATTTCGTCAATGTGCAGAGTACCTACTCCAATTGGGCGAGCACCGGACATACTGAACATTTCGCTGACTTGAATGGCGCTGGAGCCGATCGGGCGTCTCCCCATTGTACCAACTACTTCCAAGTCGCTGGCTTCCACCGGGCGATTGCCTACAATGCCGTAGGTTTCGCTGATGTGCAGGGTGCTGGTGCCGATCGGGCGATTCCCCGAGATCGAGACTGTCTCGCTGATGGTAAAATCGTCAGGGCCGACGGGGCGGTTATCATGCATGAGTTGCGGGCGATAAAGTTGGATGCCCGCTGATTGACCTTCGCTGGTGGCTGGTAGGGCCTTGGTAGTGCCTTTGTTGCGGGCGCTCGCTTTGACTTTATCTTTGGGTGTGAGAGCCATAATTTTTTTCCTTGCTAATTGCTGGGGGTTGATTGCTGGGTTCGGACAACTGCTTTTCTGGGCTTTCTGCTTTCTATTGCGGCCGATGATTAAAATAGTATTACAAAGTCTAACTATTTTCTGAACGAAATTGCAGAATCCCTATATTTTTGTTAAGATTTATTGGTAATAGCTACATTTTCCTATGGTAACTGCGGCAGCATCTTTTCAATTGCAAGCGCCCTTCCAGCCCACAGGCGACCAACCGCTAGCGATCGAGCAACTCGTCAAAGGCATCCAAGCGGGCGATCGATTTCAAACCTTACTCGGTGCTACAGGTACCGGCAAAACCTTCTCCATTGCTTCGGTTATTCAAAAAATCGGCAGGCCAACCTTAGTTCTAGCACACAACAAAACCTTGGCAGCTCAACTGTGCAACGAACTCCGCAATTTTTTTCCCAACAATGCAGTCGAATATTTTGTCAGTTATTACGACTACTACCAACCTGAAGCATACATCGCCGTCACCGATACATTCATAGAAAAAACCGCAGCAATTAACGATGAAATCGATATGCTGCGACACTCCGCCACGCGATCGCTCTTTGAACGCCGCGACGTAATTGTCGTAGCATCAATTAGCTGCATCTACGGTTTGGGAATGCCCGCCGAATACCTAAAAGCTGCTATTCCTTTGCAAGTAGGAATGGAAGTCAACCAGCGGCAAGTTTTGCGCGATTTAGTCAACGTCCAATACAGTCGCAACGACATCGATTTAGGCAGAGGCAAATTTCGCGTCAAAGGCGACGTTGTAGAAATCGGCCCCGCCTACGAAGATAGAATTATTCGCGTCGAATTCTTCGGCGACGAAATCGATGCCATTCGCTATGTTGACCCCGTAACTGGTAAAATCCTGGCAAGTACAACCGCTTTAAATATTTATCCAGCCCGCCACTTTGTGACTGCTGATGATAAATTAGAAGCTGCTTGTCAAGGAATAGAACTCGAATTAGAAGACCGACTGGCAGAATTTGAAAAAGAGGGTAAACTATTAGAAGCTCAGCGAATAGAACAGCGCACTCGCTACGATTTGGAAATGCTGCGCGAGGTAGGATACTGCAACGGAGTTGAGAATTATTCGCGGCATTTAGCAGGCAGAAATGCGGGGGAACCGCCAGAATGTTTGATTGATTATTTCCCTAAAGATTGGATGTTGGTGATAGATGAATCCCACGTTACAGTCCCGCAAATCCGGGGGATGTACAACGGCGATCAAGCGCGGAAAAAAGTGTTGATCGAACACGGTTTTAGGTTGCCCAGCGCGGCCGATAACCGCCCTTTGAAAGCTGAGGAATTCTGGGCAAAAGAGAATCAGTGCATTTTTGTTTCTGCTACGCCTGGTGATTGGGAAATGGAAAGATCGGAAGGCAGGGTTGCGGAGCAAGTTATTCGCCCTACGGGAGTAATCGATCCGACTATTTTCGTGCGTCCGACGGAAGGACAAATTGATGATTTGTTGGGGGAAATTAAGGAGAGAGTCACTAGGGACGAGCGAGTTTTGGTGACGACTTTAACGAAGCGGATGGCGGAAGATTTAACCGAATATTTGCAGGAAAGGGGAATTAGAGTGCGGTATTTGCACTCGGAAATTCAGTCGATTCAACGCATTGAAATTATCCAAGATTTGCAGGATGGTAAGTTTGATGTATTGATTGGTGTGAACTTGCTGCGGGAAGGTTTGGATTTGCCGGAAGTGTCGCTGGTGGTGATTTTGGATGCGGATAAGGAGGGGTTTTTGCGTTCGGGACGTTCGTTGATTCAAACGATTGGAAGGGCGGCGCGGCACGTACAGGGACAGGCTATTTTGTATGCGGATAATTTGACTGACAGCATGGTTAAGGCGATCGATGAAACCGATCGCCGCCGGGGGATTCAGCTAGCGTACAATAAGATGCACGGGATTACGCCGCAGCCGATCGCGAAAAAGCGATCGACTAATGCGATTTTGGCGTTTCTGGATGTGTCGCGCAAGCTGAACTCCCAGCAGTTGGAGGAGGTTTACGAACAGGTAAACGAGTTATCTTTGGATGAGATTCCTCAGTTAATCGGGCGGCTGGAAGCGCAGATGAAGGCGGCGGCGAAGAAGTTGGAGTTTGAGGAGGCTGGTAAGTTGCGCGATCGGATTAAGCATTTGCGGGATAAGCTATTGGGACATTAAGCTTTTTGTCAGGGCATTGAGGGGAGTTTTTAACCGCAGATGCACGCAGATAAACGCTGATGAATTGCAGAAGTCGGGGACTTTGCAGAGTTTTTGCAGGAAAAACAGCAAAAAGTGCGATCGCCCCAAACACCTGCAAGATAAACTGCTAGGACATGAGGATTGAAACTGAGTAAGTTACTAATTTCAACCTCCCTGTCCGGGACGGCGTGCCCGAGCTATAACTTTCGGACGCCCAGCAGCCGTTAGCGAAAATCCCAATCCCCAACGGAAAATCTCTGGCATATAATACTCATCCTTTTCACGAATAACTACGCCATTATCTTCCAAAATTTTCATTTCTTCCAGTGATAATTGGATTGTATCCCGTATGAACGGGATTTTTCGGTTTGCTTCTGGTAAGTCACGCAACTTAGCAAATACATTTTTCAAGCTAGTGTTTTCATTTTCTATTTCTTGTATTTTCTCGTGGCTGCATTCAGGCAATGCCCCCTTAATGGCAGGCGGGACAAGTATTCTGTCTGGGAAACGGGTATCATTGACAGACCCTTGGGCAGCTAAATGTAGGAGACGTACTAAGTCTCTTGCTTGAATTTGTCCTCGGAAATCTGACAGCGCTGCCAGCGTAAATCTCGCAGAACCTGCTTCTTTAGAGCGCTCACTTCCCAGTCTTTTACCCCATAAAGGTATTAAAGCTTCAGTAAGCTCGACTTCACTCATATCATGAAGTTGTGTAATGTTAATGCTGGGAAGTATTGTCGCTAAATTAGCTACCCAAGCAACCAGTCTGAGAGCTTCTTCCCGATCCCACTTCAAGGCATAAGGTTCATATCTAGCCATCATTTGAGCAGCATTTTGGCGCACAGTCGCAAGCACCATATCGCGTCGCACAAAAATGATAATACCTAATGGCAGACCGGGTTGTTGTCCCAGCCACTCTGGTACATCCTGAAGTAAAGCTCTCAGAGCTATTTGTTGACTTTCCTCAATTGCCAAGTTTTGGAAAAGGTCTTCTAGGCCGTCAATGACAACAATCAGTTGGTTTTTGGTTTTTACCAGATGTTCAGTTAGTTTTCTACCTGCACCTTCTACTTTAGATGTTTCTGTTTTGGAGTCTTTGTTTTGAGGTGCGAAACCAATACCCAAAGCTATTACATCTAGCCAACGATCGCGCCACTGCCCTGCGTGCAAATTGAGCTGACAACCATCTCTAATATAATCCTGGATAGCTACGCTATTTTCCGATATCCCAAAACCCAGTACCTTTGCTGCTTGCATTCGCACTTCTTGAACTCTCTTTTTAGCAGATGCCTGAAGGTTACTTGACTCCAAAAGCGGGCAAATAACAGCATTAGATTCAATTTCTCCGACACCCGCATCTCGTACAAAAATTTGCCAATTTTCTCGATAAACAATCTGAAGAAAAGTATAAGTCTTTCCTGAACCTTTCGCCCCAACTATCACCACAATGGGGAGGCGATGCCGATTATCCGAAGCCAATTTCCGCAAGGGATTGGTAGCTAAAAACTCCTCGACTTCTGCATTCTCTGCATATACCGATTGTTTAGCTCTATCTTGGAGTTGTTGTCTTTGAGACTTTAAGTCCGTAAGGCTTGTTGCAATCTTTTGTGCTTGCTCACCGGGCAACCACTCCACTAAGGGACGTACAGCATCGACAATTCCCGATCGCTGAAGGCGATTGATGACATCTTCCCACGCCGGAGGCAAAACTAGCAAACTATCAGCGAATGGTGTAATTACTCTTAAAAGTTCGCGGTCTTCTCCTATAATTTTTCTCGAAGCTTCAAGCAGTTTATTGTCTGCTTCCAATACTAGATCGCTGCCTTGTTCATTTTCAGGAACCTGGGTAATAATCAGTGTGGGTAATGGGTCAGTATCGCGGGTCGAAGGTGATTTTTCTCCCAGCAGCTCTAGAAGTCGAATTGTTCCTGAAATAGACTGTCCGCTCAAGGTAGTAACAAAGATCCGGTACACTCGCGGATCTAAAATCAAACCTGCGGCAAGTTCGGAAATTCCAGCCCGTAGGTCTACTATCACAACATTTACACCTAAAGCTTTCCCAATATTTGCGAGGAGATTGGTCACAATAAAAGGGTTTTTTGCACCTACAATTAGATGCTCTGGTCTAATTTCTATAGAAGAAAATTTTTCATTAGAACGGAATGAAGGTAAGACAAAAATACCATCAGTCACAGAACTCAAAAGTCTGTCGGCAACTAATTGAATCGCCTCCACCGCTTCAGGAGATGGATCGCCATGAGCAAGAGCAAGAAGATCGGCAAAAGATACAGGTGAATTAGGCAACCTCCGCTCAAAAACCCAACTGATTCCAGGTGCTTCCATATCCCCATCTACAAGCAGAACTTTCTGGTTTTTAGAAGTTAGAGCCTGTGCCAAAGCAAGAGCATGGGTTGTACGTCCAACGCCACCTTTAAACGAATGGAAAGCTACTACTGGGGGTAAATCAGGTGGTAAAATATCTGGATATTCAATATCTTCGCTAGGGTGCCAAATCACTGCTGGTCTGGACAAACTGGGGGTTAGTCTAGGAGTAGATGGTTCTTCTTCTGTCTCCTCAAAGAAAACTGGGAGAGTACGTTCATGGTTGCGGAGACTTTCTAAAACAATCAAACCCTCTACCATCTCTTGCTCTGGATTAATTCGGAACCGAGGATCATAGACCTGGTACAACCAATCCTTTGCTTGTACTTGAGTGCCGGGGCGAATTCCCATAGTTAGCTCGTCCCAGTAAGCTCTTGCCCATACCAGCCATTCTGGCCACTGTTGCATTCGCAGTAGGACTTCTTCTACGTCAACCCAAGTGTAAAGACGAATATCTGACGGAATCATCGCTATATTACCTCTTTAATCCAGTTGTAGATTTTTTCCAGCCACTCAACTAGCTCCTTTTCCTTAGCGGGGTTCATCCCAATTCCATATCGCCATACTTGATGAGCTTTGGCTACTTCTAAGTCAGCTCCACTATAAGCCAAGCTTAAAGCAGGCGCATTACCAATGCTAGCAGAAATTTTGAGTTCTTTTTTCCATCTATTTAAATTATGACCATCTGGAGATAAAAGTGTTGAGTCGGCAATATCATTTGTCGTTTTGAGATTATTCTGTTTTAACCACACACACTTCATGCCGCATTCAGCAGCATAAAAGAGTAACAAGTAAGAGGAAATGCCTTGCGTTTGTTGAGATGCGGCCTTATGAGCATTAAAGGCTTTCTTCAATCCCCTCACATCAGCAGGAACCTTAGAGCCTTGCTTTTTTTTTTGACCTTTGATTTGGACTAGATAATTTTTTAGCTTATATAAATAAGTGAGAGCCTCAGACTTTTGTCCTGGGTCGATTAGCAATTCGATGTAATTCAATAACTGCTCGATAGCATTCAGTGTTTGCCGATCGATATTCAGTTTAGAAAAGTCTAGGTTTTGTAGAGAGTCTGGCATAGTAACTTTGAATGTATTCTTCTTATATTATAGCTGAGCTATCAACACCTAACTACCTAAAAATTAGTGGATGCTTGGCAAGATAAACTGTTGCCGATTTTTGGCTTTAGGAGGGCAGGAAAGCTTCCTGGCGCGCTTAGCCTGCCCCATAATATCCAGACTTAAGACCAGTTGTCAACTAGGGTGTCGGATTCGGATACTTAGCGTGCACCGCATCGATTTCCGCTATGATATCCTTATCCAAATTCACCTCCAAACTGCCGAGATTTTCCTCCAACTGTTCGAGACTGGTTGCACCGATAATAGTGCTAGTTACAAACCAGCGCGATCGCACATAGGCCAAAGCCATCTGCGCCGGAGTCAAACCGTGTTTGCGCGCAATCTCAATATACGCTTTTACCGCATCATTCAGATTAGTTTTATCGTAACGCTGACCGAATCCAGCAAACAAAGCCAGCCGCGAATTTTCCGGGATTCCCTTCAAGTATTTACCCGTTAAAATTCCGAAAGCCAAAGGACTGTAAGCCATCAATCCCACATTTTTAAAACGGCAAGTTTCTGCCAAATTCATGTGAAAAGTCCGATTGCTCAAACTAAAAGCATTCTGAATCGAAACAACTTTCGGCAAACTGTATTTTTCGGCCAATTCGCAAAACTCGCAAACTCCCCAAGGCGTTTCATTGCTCAAACCCAAATAGCGGATTTTGCCAGCTTTAATTAAGTCAGCAAACACCTCTAACTGTTCCAAAATTGGTACAGTTTCGTGTTCTTGAGTAATATCGTAATCTGGCGCGCCAAATAGCGGTACGTAGCGGTCTGGCCAGTGGATCTGATAGAGGTCGATGTACTCAGTTTGCAAGCGCTTCAGGCTATCGTTCAGGGCTTTTTCGACATTTGGGCGATCGATCTGATTTTTCCCTTCCCGAATCCACTTTAACCGAGTGCTTCTGCCCGCCACTTTCGTCGCTATAATAAGCTTATCCCGCTGCTGTTTCGCCAACCATTCCCCGATATATTCCTCAGTTTTTCCCTGAGTTTCCGGTTTTCCCGGCACCGGATACATTTCGGCCGTATCGATAAAGTTGACACCTTTGGAAATTGCCAAATCGAGCTGTTGGGCCGCTTCTGCAACGGTGTTCTGCTGGCCGTAAGTCATCGTACCCAAACAAATTTCAGATACTGATAAATCGCTGTCGCCGAGTTTTTTGTATTCCATGATTTCGATTGCTGCAAAATTATCTCATTCTATATTACCGAAAAACCTTGATTTAATTGACAACTCCCAAAAACTGCGCTCGGCTTTCTCCTCTCTTCCTCTGCGCTCTCTGCGCCCTCTGCGGTTAAAAATTTAAAAAAAATATCCGCACTTAAATGTTAATATAAATAATTAGTATCCCTGTGGTGTATGAGTAGTCGCCCGCCCAAAGTTCCATTTGTCAACCTCTCCCTGCAACATCAACCAATTCACCCCCAAATAGTAGCAGAAATTGGAAAAATTATCGAGCAAGGAGACTTTATTTTAGGTCAAGCACTGGCAGAATTTGAAACAGCATTTGCAGCAGCTTCGGGAGTAAAATACGGCGTAGGAGTGGCTTGCGGAACAGATGCGATCGCCCTGGGACTCCAAGCTTGCGGCATTAATCCGGGCGACGAGATTATCGTACCCGCCAACACATTTATCGCCACCATCATCGCGGTCATTCAAGCCAAAGCAATACCTATCCTGGTAGATTGTGACCCGGAAACCGCCCTAATTGACCTCACAGCAGCCGAAACAGCAATTACCTCGAAAACTAAAGCAATTATCCCCGTACATCTCTACGGTCAAATGGTATCGCCCAGTCAGCTTTTATATTTTGCTAACCGCCACAACTTAATAATTTTTGAAGATGCCGCCCAAGCACACTTAGCCGAAAGAGAAGGATACCGCGCGGGTTCCATTGGCCAAGCAGCAGCATTTAGCTTTTATCCCAGCAAAAACCTCGGCTGTTTTGGCGACGGCGGGATGTTAATTACTAACGATGCAGAGCTCGCAAAAAAAATGCGAACTCTCCGCAATTACGGAGCACCCAGTAAATATTTGCACACAGAAATCGGTACCAACAGCCGCCTCGACAATTTGCAAGCGGCCATACTCAACATTAAATTGCCATACTTAGAAAAATGGAATCGCGATCGCAACTTAGCCGCCCAACATTACAATACTTTATTAGAGCCGCTCAAAGACAAAGGCATTGTACCGATCGCCAATCACAGCAGTTTAGGTCACATTTATCACATCTATGCGATTAAAATTACTGAGAAAAGCCCCATCGACCGCAATACCCTCCAGCAAAAACTCGCCCAAGAAGGCATTGAAACAGGCATCCACTATCCCGTACCCTGCCACCTGCAACCAGCCTACCAAAACTTAGGCAATCCGGGCGACTTCCCCCACGCAGAAACCCTGTGCCAACAAATTTTATCATTGCCAATGTATCCCGGATTGAGCAATACTCAGATCGAACAGGTTGTACGGGCGATCGGGCGATCGTTGAATTGCTAATTGTTAATATCAAGTTATGCTAAAAGTGTTTACAGCAGTAGAGTGCAGTTATCAAAGCATTCAAGATCAAAATCAACTCACATCCGGTACCAACCAATATCAAAAATCCGTACCTTTTTGAGAAAAGCTATATTAGTGTCCGATGTCAAAAATTAACAAATATTTAACTCACACTTACCAACCGCTTTCCCATTGCCAACCCAGCGCGGCAATATCAAAACCTCTCAAATTATGCACATCCAGCGCAGAATTCAGATTATTTTCAAGCGATACCTTTTGGGCGAAGAAATCGCGATCCTCCTAGTGCTGCTGTACGCCCCCCTGTTAGTACACTGGTACGACGGTTGGTTCAACAAAAACATCAACATCGAACACGAATATTTCAGCCACGGAATAATTGGTTTGCCCTACGCAGCTTATATTGCTTGGACGAACCGAAAATGCTGGCTGCGCTTGCCCAACACCCCGCATCCTTTAGGAAGCTTTTTGCTGGTACTAGCGACACTTTTTTATCTGAGTCGCTTAAGCGATTTAGTGAATTTATCACTCCCATTAATGCTGGCCGGGATTTGCCTGTGCTTAAAAGGAATCCCCGGCTTAAAATTGCAGGGAATGCCACTTTTATTCGTATTTCTGGCATCACCCAACCATATTCCTTACCTCATAGAACCCTACGCATTGCCGCTGCAACACTTCATTGCTGAGGCATCAGGTTTAATC
Source organism: Microcoleus sp. CZ3-B2 (assembly GCF_036705055.1). Classification (NCBI taxonomy): domain Bacteria; kingdom Bacillati; phylum Cyanobacteriota; class Cyanophyceae; order Oscillatoriales; family Microcoleaceae; genus Microcoleus; species Microcoleus sp. CZ3-B2. The sequence continues at coordinate 30,644 of NZ_JAUBTN010000005.1, forward strand.
TTAATTAAAGTAGGTCTCAACGTCAGAGTAGAAGAAATTTATCTCTACGTCAACAATCGCATTGTAGAAGTGGCACCCCACTGTGCCGGCTTAAAAATGCTGTTTACCAGTCTTTACGTCAGCTTAATTCTGCTAGATTGGACAGGAGTTTGGAGTTCCTACAAAAAAAGCCTTTTGTTTTTAGTAGCTACCTCTATCATTAGCATCACTTCGAACATTCTCCGCAACACATTGCTAACTTACTTTCACGGAACCGAGAGAGAGACGCTTTTTAATTGGCTGCACGCCGGATGGGGCGGAGACTTGTACTCTGCTTGTATACTAGGTTTATTGGTACTTCTCCTCAACGGCATGGAAAAGTATTCCCCAAACCAGTATGGCAATTGATGAAACAAATAATTTCAGCACAGAAACTACTGCAGCGTTACCAATTATCAAAAATTGTGGTACTGGTATTTTTGTTGGTACTGGTTGGGGCGGTAGCAATTCCCGGCTACCTGACAGGAAATTGGCCTTGGACAAACCAACCAATTCTTGGAAACCTCAAGCAATTAAAAAGTTTGCGCCAAAACGGGATGACACTTCCCGGCTGGAAAGAGACCCGCCTCCAGAAGAACGTCGTAATTGGCGGTAACAGGTGGTTAGTTCAAGAAATTAAAAATCATCAAACAATAGCTATTTTATTGCTGTTGCCTCAAAACGACCCCAAAAACCAGCCCCAAGTAGAATGGCTAGATATCGATGGATTTCACCGATGGCAAACAGACTCTCATCGCACTTTGAGGTTTAAAGTTAAATTAGCCGCAACACCCGACAAGCCGCCGGCTACCATCGAGGCCCGGTTTTTCCGAAGCTGGACTCCCCAACAAACTTTTGCGGTCGTGCAGTGGTACGCTTGGCCTAACGGAGGTTCTCCAGCAACCAGCCGCTGGTTTTGGGAAGACAGTATGGCGAGACTGTCGAACCGCCGCGCCTCTTGGGTTGCTGTCAGTATCATCCTTCCCATTGAAGCGCAAAGCGAGATTAAGATAGTTGAACCGCTGCTGGAATCTCTGAGTCAAACTGTTCAAGCTCAATTAATGGCAGAAACTTTCTGAGTTTAATCAAGAGTGCGATTGAAATCGCTTAAGCTGTTGCTCATATAGATTGTGTATGGCGATTGAGGGTCCGATGGGGATCAGGGGAGAGGGGGAGAGAATTTGACGATTTTTGATTGTCATCAAAATATACAATGTTTATTTGCACAACAGCTTATATACAAACAAACACCGCCTCTGCGGGCTAGAAGAATCAAGCAAATTAAATGGATTTGGTATCAAGAAAAAAGATTTTTAGTTGAGATTTGCCAAACCAAAATGAAATTTAAAAAACAACTAATTATATCATCTCCGATCGCTTACCATAACAAAAACAGTAGGATCGCGCCTGCGTCAGTCAGTGTCAGCGACCGGATTGCGGACTAAACCGCACTACGAACTAATTTTAGATCGACCGGACAGGATATTATTCCAAATAATACGAGATTTTATCTGCCAATAAAAATGCGGGAAAAATTTACAATTAAAAATCGCGTTGCTTTTTCCTTGGCTGGTCTGCACTCAACAGCTTGGACTCTATCTTTTGCTGCTGTATTCTGGGGCTTTAACGGCAAAATTTTTCCCGAAACGGCTTTAGCTCAATCCGTTGTTCCTAGTGCAGAACAGTTGGTGCCGTCGCCACCACTGCGCGTACCGCCGCCGCCAGCCAACTTCAACCGGCAAATTAACCCAGCTTTTCGGAATCGGCCTTACCGCCTAGGCCCTGGAGACCAGATTTCGGTTCAAGTTCAGCGCTTCCCAGAGCTGAATTTTACAGGTGCTATCAGCCCTGAAGGGATAATTGTACTGCCACTGATTGGATCGGTAAATTTGCGCGGTCTGACTGTCGAAGAATCACAGCAGCGACTCCGCGAGCGCTTTGCCCAATTTATCAAAAATCCTCAAGTATCGAGTGCTTTGCTGGTTCAGCGCCCGGTAGTGGTGACGGTGACGGGGGAAGTGGCGAGACCTGGTTTTTATCCGCTGCAAACCCCGCAACTTCCGGCGGCTTTGGCGGCTGCTGCGGGGACTAATCCTACGGCCGAACTGCGGGCGGTGCGGGTGCGGCGGACTCTGCCGGGGGGGGAAGTGGCGGAGCAAGTTGTTGATATTTTGACACCGCTGCAAACTGGTATTGCTCCGCCGGATTTGCGTTTGGAAGATGGAGATGCGATCGTCGTACCGTATAAACAGATTACAACCGATCGCAAGTCCGATCGAGATTTAGCATCCAGGTACAGCCTAGCCGCTGCCGCCCTCCCCGTCCAAATCACCGTCACCGGAGAAGTCAGCAAACCTGGTTTTTACACGCTTCCGGCTGGTTCCGGTCGAATTTCCGCTGCTTTGGTGATTGCGGGGGGAGTCACGGGAAAAGCCGATTTGCGCGAGGTGCGAGTGCGGCGGACGCTGGTGGACGGCTCCTCAGTGGATGAACCCATCGACCTCTACACTCCCCTAGCCAACGCTCAGGATTTGTTCGATTTTCCTTTAGCCTCGGGAGATGTAATTGTCATCCCGGAATTGGACGCTAGTACCAAAAACCTAGACTACGACAAAGCTCTGGTGGCGCGGTCTACCTTGATTAAGCCCAGAATCTACGTTCGAGTTTTGAGTTACGCTAGTGGTAGTTTGACTTCGTTCTACCTAGAAAATGGCAGCAAGTTTTTGGATGCTATCAACAACTTACCTGTAAATTTAGCTGACTTGCGGAAAATGGCTTTGATTCGGTTCGACCAAAAACAAGGTAGAGCTATCAACCGCAAGATAGATGCTAAAGCTGCTTTGGAGGGCAACGTTTCTGAGAACCCGATGCTCGAAGATAATGATGTGATCGTAATCGGTAGGAATCTGGTAGAGCGCGTTGGTTATGTAATCAATACTTTTACTCGACCGTTCCGCGATATTTTGGGTTTTATTCTGTTCTTCGATCAGTTAAGAAATGGGGTAACAAATCTATTCGGCCCATCACCTAATAATAGGTAGTCATTGGCCAAACAGGGCCCAGCGAAGCGGAGGGATTGGGCATTGATTGGCCAAACAGGGCCCAGCGAAGCGGAGGGATTGGGCGGAGCGAAGCGGAGGGATTGGGCAAACAGGGCATTGGGCATAGGGCATAGGGCATGGGGCTCTAGCGTTGCGGAGGGATTGGGCATTGATTGGGCATAGGGCATTGGGCATACCTCACTTTTGTGAGAACCGCTATATTAGTGATGGTTATTAGTTATTAGTTATGATTTACTCAAAACAAACAGTTAACAGTTAACAGTCAACAGTCAACAGTCAACAGTCAACAGTCAACAATCAGCAGTTAGGATCGAAAACTTAATAACTGAAACATCTCCTACAGTCCTCTCTCCTGTAAGTTGCCTTCCTCAAAGGAGGCTCTTCCTCGCCTATCTGCATTACCAAGCAGGGCGAAAGTAACGAGCAATTGCGTAAGTTATTAATAAATTTTAATTCCTAACAGTCAACAGTCAGCAGTTAACAGTCAACAATCAACAGTCAACAATCAACAGTCAACAGTCAACAGTCAACAGTCAACAGTCAACAGTCAACAATCATTATGACTTTATCCGTTGTAAAACGTTATTTAATTGCTTTCGACCAATACAAGTGGGTGGGACTGGCTACTCTGGCGACGACTGTGGGCGTGTCGGGAGTAGTGGCTTTGCAGCCAACTCCCGCGCCGGTTTACGTTGCTTCCGGTACGCTGGCATACCGCAGGCCGAGCGTGATTTTTTCATCGACTACTACTAAAATTCAACAGGAAGGACAAGAAATAACTAAAGATATGCTGCTGGATCAAGAAAATGTGATTGAACCAGCAGCAGAAAAACTCATTAAAGCCCAACAAAAACCAAACACAAAAGTAGCAGCAATAGTCAATCCAAAAGAAACGGAAAAAAAAGTACAAATTTTGACTAAAAAGCTGGCAGACAAGGTGCAGATCAAAATGCCGACTAAGAATAATGACCCCAGCGCTTTGATTCAAGTATTGTACAAAAATGCCGATCGCACAACAGCAGAAGAGGTACTGGAGGTGCTGATGAACGCAATGGTGGAGCGCAGCCAAGATATTAATACTTCTAGATTGCGAGAAACGATCGCCCAAATTCAAGAACGCTTGCCGAAAGTAACTCAGGAACTCAGAGAGACGGAAGCAAAACTAGAAGCCTACGAAAAACGAGAAGGAACTTCAATTTTAGCAGCTCAGAACGGTACGCTGCCGCAAGCGATTACCGGCAGCCAACAGCTGCAGCGGCAACTCCGCGTGCAGTTGGGAGGAATTGAAGCTCAAATTAATAGTTTGCAGGATCGCTTGGGATTGAATGTGGAGCAAGCTTACGTCGCTCAAGCACTTTCTGCAGATCCAATTATTGCCCAACTGCGAGTGCAATTGTTTTCGATCGAATCTCAGCTCAAAATTCTCCGCAGCGACTTGCAGGAGGAACACCCGAAAATTGTAGAATTGCTCAAACAAAAACAAGCTTTTGACGAACAGTTGCAGCAGCGACAATCTGAGGTGCTCGGCGGTAACGGGGTGGCGGCACCGCTCAGAAGTGCCGATCGCATTCGGATAGACTCTTCTTTAGATCCGGCCAGACAACAGTTAGCTCAAAATTTGATTACTTTGCAAACCCAGCGGGAAATGGTGCAACAGCAAATCAAAGGAGTCGAAAAAACTGAACAACTATTGCGCTTAGAGCACGGCACAATTCCCAACAAGCAGTTAGAACAAGCGCGGCTGATCCAGCAAGTGGGGTTCAAAAAAGCTCTCTATGACAAGATGCAGTCAGCTTTGGTAGACGCTCAAGCGGCGGTAGCGGAGACAACGGGGAGTTTGAGAATCGCCCAGCTTCCCAAAACTGATGATGTTGACTCAAACAAGAGAGGTTTGCTGGTGATGTTGGCGGTGGGGGGATTTGTAGGATTGCTGCTGGGCGGTGGGTTGATATTTTTGTTGGGGATGCTCAACGGCAAGTTTTACAGTTGGGAAGAAGTGCGGGCGGCTTTGGTGGAAAAAGAGGTGCCGGTACTGGCAGTTTTGCCTGAAGCGATCGTGTTTGATTCCTACGAGGATGATATGCCTCTGGCTTTGGAACCCAATTCGCCCTATTTGGAGTTTTACGAGCGGTTGCGGACTAATTTGCGTCGAATTGGCGAAAGTCCGGTGAAGGTGGTGTTGTTGACTTCTGCGGCTCCTTTGGAGGGGAAGAGTTTTAGTGCTTACAATTTGGCAATTGCCTCGGCTCGATCGGGCAAACGGACTTTATTAATTGAAGCAGATTTGCGATCGGCTTCCAACGTAGAATCCTTGAGAATCGCTACAGATCCTCTAGCGGCGGTGGAACCTTTGCACTATTACGGCAATATGAGCGAGTGCGTCCATTTGGTTCCAGATGTGGAAAACCTGTATGTTGTGCCGAGTCCGGGATGTTTGCGGCAGGCTTCGGCGGTACTCGAATCGAGTGAAATGCGGAGATTGTTCGAGGATGTTCGCAATCGCTTTGATTTTGTGGTTGTGGATTCTCCGGCGTTGAGCGAGTGCAATGATGCGTTGACGCTGGAACCGTACACGGACGGTATAATTTTGGTGGCGCGGGCTGGTTATACTCTGGCTAGTATGTTGTCTGAAGCTGCGGATCAGTTGCTGGAATTTGACGACGAGGATTCGCATAAATCGGGGCCGCGGCTGTTGGGGGCGATTATCAACGGTGCTGATATTCCGGTGAAGAAGTTCCGCAACGATATTGATGAGTTGGAGTGGCCTTTGAGTGATGGGGGCGATCGAGCTATTGAAGTGCGATCGAGGCAATTACCGCACCAGTCTAAGCCAAAAAACAAAGTTATTCATAATAAATTTAACTGATTTACGGGGCTTGATGGGACGAGCAATTGCATTCATTCATTCATTCATTCATCAACTATTTTCAAATTATCTGCGTTCAGCAACGTTCATCAGCGGTTTTCCTGTAAATCAAAAATTCATACAAGAGTTGTTTAGTCTCAACTCCAAATATCAATATCAAGCGAGGATGAGGCAGCATTTAAATCTGTCTGCCTCTCCCACTTGACATTGGTGACAACTTTAGAAGTTATCACCAATGATTAAAACCCACTAACGCAAATCGCTAGTCAAAAAACGCACTGAGCAAATTGGTTAAAGGCGACCAAACTAGCATCTAAGCCAGCAATAGATTCGGGGCACTGCTGCCCATAATCGGCTCTTTGGGTAAATTCAACCAATTATCTGTGGTACCGAAATTGCCGATCGAGTTAGTGGAATTAATCCCGACGTCAGAGGAATTTCCTGGGCTTGCCATCGCCATTCGGCCCAAAGAGTTGGTGAAATTGCTCATCCAATCCCCGTTCTGAATATCGGTACTGCCCTGCAAGGGAATCGCATTTTGCCCGCCATTGCTAACTTGGTTGTTCGCATTAGCTGCAGCAAAGTTAGTAATTGGATCGTCGAAGACAAGGCTAGATGCAGTTAAGGTACCAGCGATCGGAGCAGGAGCAGGAACAGGTGCAGTATCATTGTCTATGATGCTCAAAACGGTGCTGCTTTGGTTTCCAATTGTGGCACCTATAGGGCTAACCAAAGTTAAACCGAGAGTTTCGTCACCCTCAAATAAAGTGTCATCGATAATGGGAATGGTGATGGTTTTGGGTACTAAATCCCCATTGCCAAAATTGACAGCGATCAAACCATTAGTGTAATCAGGGCCGGCTGTAGCAGTACCATCGGACAAGCTCACCGTCGCTGAGACTGCACCGACAGCACTACCAGTACGAGTGACTGTCACTGCTGAAACAGGCGTTCCATTTTCGTTGACACTGAAGAACGGGGCGCTGAATTGCAGGGTGCTGTCATTGTCTACGATCGTCGTAACGGCGGTACCTTGGGTTCCAATCGTGGCATTGCCGGTCGGGTTAACCAAACTTAAATTGACAGTTTCGTTACCCTCCACCAAAGTGTCATCGATAATGGGAATATTGACTATCTTGGGTGCAGAATCCCCTGCGGCAAAATTGACAGGGATGGCAGTATTGTCGTAGTCAGCAGGGGCTGTAGCACTACCATTGGTGAGGTTCACGGTAGCTGAAACTGCACCGGTACTACTGCCAGTGCGAGTGACTGTCACGGCTGCAACGGCCGTTCCATTTTCTCTGATCCTGAAGGTAGGAGCGCTAAATTGCAGGGTGCTGTCATTGTCTATGATGTCCAAAGTGGCGCTACTTTGGGTTCCAATCGAGGCATTCCCTGTCGGGCTGCCCAAACTTAAATTGACAGTTTCGTTACTCTCCAACAAAGTATCGTTGACGATCGGAATATTGACCGTCTTGGGTGCAGAATCGCCAGGGGCAAAATTAACAACGATCGCATTAGCATTGTAGTCAGCAGGGGCTGTAGCAGTACCATCGGTTAAGCTGACGGTGGCTGAGACTGTACCAGAGGTTACACCAGTGCGAGTGACTGTCACGGCTGCGATCGGCGTTCCATCTTCGTTGACACTAAAGGTAGGGGAACTAAATTGCAGGGTGCTGTCATTGTCTACGATGGTCGTAACGGCGGTACTTTGGGTTCCAATCGTGGCATTACCTGTGGGGTTAATCAAACTTAAATTGACAGTTTCGTTACCCTCGAACAAAGTATCGTTGACGATCGGAATATCGATCGTTTTGGGTGTAGAATCACCAGCGGCAAAATTGACAACGATCGGACTATTGGCGTAGTCAGCAGGGGCTGTAGCAGTACCATCGGCCAAGCTCACCGTCGCTGAGACAGCAGCCACACTACTGCCAGTACGAGTGACTGTTACGGCTGAAACGGCGGTTCCATCTTCTCTGATTCTGAAGGTGGGGGCGCTAAATTGCAGGGTGCTGGTCGGGACAGCAGCGTCATTGTCTACGATGTTCAAAGTGGCGGTACTTTGCGTTCCAATCGTGGCACCTGTCGGATTGGTCAAGCTTAAGTTGACGGTTTCGTTACCTTCCACCAAAGCGTCATCGACAATAGGAACGACGATCGTCTTGGGTGTAGAATCCCCTGCGGCAAAATTGACAGGGATGGCAGTATTGGCGTAATCAGCAGGGGCTGTAGCAGTACCATTGGTGAGGTTCACGGTAGCTGAGGCGGCAGCGGTGCTGCTACCTGTGCGAGTGACTGTCACGGCTGCAACGGGCGTTCCATCTTCGTTGACGCTGAATGTGGGGGCGCTAAATTGCAGGGTGCCGACAGGGAGAGTGTCATTATCTACGATGTTCAAAGTGGCGGTACTTTGCGTTCCCAAGCTGACACGGCTGGTGCCGGTGGGATTGGTCAAGCTTAAGTTGACGGTTTCGTTACCTTCCACCAAAGCGTCATCGACAATAGGAACGACGATCGTCTTGGGTGTAGAATCCCCTGCGGCAAAATTGACAGGGATGGCAGTATTGGCGTAATCAGCAGGGGCTGTAGCAGTACCATTGGTGAGGTTCACGGTAGCTGAGGCGGTGCCGGCGCTGCTACCTGTGCGAGTGACTGTCACGGCTGCAACGGGCGTTCCATCTTCGTTGACGCTGAAGGTTGGGGCGCTAAACTGAAGGCTAACCGGATCTTGAGTCCCTTGATATTCAATGTTCCGCAGCAGGTAGTCGGAACTATCGTCTTTGAAGGAGGTGGCGGTGTAGGCAGCGGTGGGGCTATCGTAGGCTTTGGCTGAGAACCGCAGTTCGTCAAAACTAATGTTGCTCAGAGGGTTTGCTTCTATTTTGAATTTGAAATTGCCATCGGTGCGATCGCCCGTGAATGTCACTCCATCTGAACCCACAGTAATGGGTTTTACGACTGCGGGAGAGTTTAGACGAGTAATCGTAAAATTGCTGGCAGGTACCAGAGTCCCGTTATTAAAGATTTGCAGCAAACCAACTTCATTACCTTGATCGCCGAGTCCGGGGTTAGTTTTGGGACTCAATGCGCTGAGGTCGATCGTCGCGCTATTAATATTTTGGTCTTCTGCCCATTTCAGCTTCAGTACCTGAGATTGACTGGTGTTCGGATCGTAATTAATTTCCGCCCGATTTTTATTAGGATCGGTGAACCAACCATTATAAGAGGATGGCACACCAATACCAGGGGTGCTGCCGTAACTCAACCAACTTTTAGGGTTTTCATTCGTTGGTAAAGTGAGATTGGCGATCGCGGTAGGGTTGAGGTAGTCAGTTTCCACCCCATCAAAAGCTACCCCAGACAGTTTAATGCCTTGATTCTGGGCAGCAGTAGGCCATTTTGTGATTAGGTCATTGACGTTGGTGAAATTATTGGTTTGACCCAAAGAACCATTGAAAGAAGTAGGCATAGCTTTTCTTTTGCTAGTAATTAAGGATTGGAAGTGACTGAAAACCAAACAAAGCTTTGGGCTTTTTTATAGTTCTCGGTCACGGTAAGAAACGTTTCAACATCAATAACTTCTATCCGGAAAAACTTCCGATATTTTTTTCAGCCCTAGCCGCATCCCGACAAATAAACCGGGTTTTTTGGCTTATTTACGGGTCACAGGAAGTATTCTCGCAAAAACCCTGTTTCTGGCCGCTGGTGCGTAAGAAACCGGGTTTTTTAGCTTATTTACCTGTCACAACGTGTCTTTTTGCAAAAACCCGGTTTCCGGCCACCCGTGCGTAAGTCCTAATTTTTTGAAGCCTGTAAACAGCGGGTTTTCCACATCCGTAGAGGAGAGCTTAAATAATTGTCACAGTCCGTAAGTTTACTTAGAATAATTGTCAAAATATGTGAAGGTGCAGTTGCTGGCTAGCAGCGGTGTTTTCTCTGCAGCTTAAAGCTTTGAGGCGTTGCAGAGTAGAGCGATCGATTCAGGAGGGACAGGAAAATTCCTAAATTTGAGATGGTGAAGTAACAATCGAATAGAGTGCTTCTACATTTCCTCTGATTTAAAATGAACAGGTTTTGTGTAATTTTGACCTCGTTACTCGCCGGATTTATCTCCCATTTAGCTGTCATCAGTTAAAAATCTCAGCGATGGTCGGTTCTCAAAGAGTTTGAGTTTTAAATGTTATTGATGAAGGGATTGCTAAATCTATTAATGCTATGAATAATGATGAAAAGGCTGGAAAATATTTTCATCCTTGCGGTCTATTTTTAGAATTAGTTAGAGAGTTAAATTTTTTATAAGATTCGATCGCAAATAGCTGTAAACTACTAATTCAGATCCTGTCCGATCGACCGGGATTAAAAGCCGGGGCGGGTTTTTGAGATTGTCAATTGTTGGCAGATATTTTTGGTAAGCCATCGCCTACGGTATGAGGGGCGATCGACCGGACGCGAGATGACCGAGCAAGTTACCCAAACTCTTGCCGTTGCTTCGCCTAAATCGCCTATCCAAACAATTTACAGACAAAGACTAACCACAGTATAACCGCTGGCCCGATCGCACTCGGCACGGCAAAATCCAACCGGGGCGATCGCCCGCCAGCTTCTATCATCGGTCATTTATCGGATGTGATTGCTTAAAAATTTTGAGCGCTATTGATTAGATTCCGGGCGTTTCTGGCGTTTTTGCTGCACAAACTGTTCCAAATCCGCGATCGCATCTTCAAAATCCGACAAATTAATTTTCGCAGGTTTAGCCTTCTTCGGCGGACTCGAAGGCTGACTCGCAGACTTAGCTTGAGGAGGCGGAGACGGAGGCTGCGCCGCTTCAGTGTTGGCAGTTTCTATATAGTCGAACAATTCATCCAGAGACTGAAAAAAAGATTGAGCCGAGGCCCGGCGTGAATCTTTGCGATCGTCGTCATCCATCATAAGCTACTCCATAGACTCTAAAACTTGCCGAGAAACTGCGCCCCCCGGCGCGTACAGATATTGGAAATCAAAACCCCAATCAGCTAAAACCCTTGAGAAATTTTACTTTGAGCCGAGGCCAGATCCACCTCGCATCCCCCTTAAGAAGGGTGACTTTGACCGCCTCTTGTTCCCTCCTTTTTAAGGGGGGCTAGGGAGGATCGGGCTTCTTAAGGGAAGTAGGGCTTGACTTCGATCGCCTCTTCCCCCTTCTTCAGGGGCTGCGAGGGCGATCGGGACTATAGGATCAAACACTAAACCCGCACTGCATTTGACGTGGTTGTTGACATCAACCGGCATTGTCAGCCCTCAAAGTCTATCTAACTTTACCCGCCCAGTCAGTGATTTGAAACTTGGGGCGCACCGAGATCGCAATCATTGACCCTAAAAAAATCTCAGTTACTGTCTAATTAACCCTAGTCTAGTCGAGAATAAGGACACAGGACTTATCAGAAAATTGGGTTGAAAACCCCGTCCTTTGAGGACGGCTTTTTTGCATTGTTAAGTAAAATAACAAATCCATCTTCACAAATGAATATGGTAGAATAACTAAATCAGACAAGATGTAAAAACCTACCTCCGGACTGGGGGAAAGTCTACGCCCAAAACATTTTTGAGGAGATATGACTGTGCACGTAACGTGCAAATGCGGTCAGCCTGGGAACCCTAGCAATAGGGATATTAAGACACAAATGTCTTAAGAATCCCCGTGCCTTAAGGCCGGGGAGTGTCAAATAAAATACCCTGAAAACCCTGTGATTTTAGTCCAGGGATGAAAGGGCATGGCAGGATTTATCCTGCCTATCAGATCTAAGAATTGCACAAATGTCTGGCTAGTGTGCTATCGTCAACAAAGTCGAAAGTTGCGAATTTTGAGAAATCAAGTATCTAGCTGTTCAGCAGTACGGATGCTCAAAATAATTAATCACAACCAATACTAAAGTTCTGAACCGATTAAATCGTCTAAATCGTCAGTAAAAGACGTTAAAACCTACCTCCGGACTGGAGGAAAGTCACGACTGAGGAGCTAGTTGTAAGACTAGGATAGCAGACCGCCATGTGGCAAAAGGATTGCGCCCGGAAACCCTGACAATAGGGATATTAAGGCTGGAAAGTCTTAAGAATCCCCGTCGCTTGAGCGCGGGGAGTGTCAAGCAACTATTGCCGCTGTTCTAAGGTTGCGATCGCAACCTACAAGCTTAAAATGACGGACAGACGGTGTTTTTTGCTTGAGTCCTAAGATTTCAAAGGCATTAGGAGATTTTAAGGTGACTCAGGGATTTGATTACGATTTAGCAATTATCGGCGCTGGCGTGGGCGGACACGGGGCGGCCATACACGCGGTTAGCTGCGGGCTGAAAGTGGCAATTATCGAAGCGGGCGATATGGGCGGAACTTGCGTCAATCGCGGCTGCATTCCCTCTAAGGCGCTGTTGGCCGCTTCCGGGCGAGTGCGGGATTTGCGAAATGCCCACCACCTCAAGATGTTGGGTATTCAGTTGGGAAACGTGGATTTCGATCGCTCTTCGATCGCCAATCACGCTAACACTATTGTTAGCAAACTTCGCGGTGACTTAACCAACAGCCTCAAACGTTTGAACGTCGATATCATCCAAGGTTGGGGCAAAATCGCCGCCGCTCAAAAAATTACTGTCGAAACAGATAAAGGCGAGAAAACTATTACCGCCAAGGATATTATTCTCGCCCCCGGTTCGATTCCTTTCGTTCCCCCAGGGATAGAAATTGACGGCAAAACTGTATTTACCAGCGATGATGCTGTCAGATTGGAATCACTACCAAAGTGGATCGCAATTATTGGTAGCGGTTACATCGGTTTAGAGTTTTCGGATATTTACACAGCATTAGGCTGCGAAATTACGATGATTGAAGCTCTAGATCAATTGATGCCGACTTTTGACCCAGATATTGCTAAATTGGCCGAACGAGTGTTAATTACACCCCGCGATATTGAAACAAAAGTGGGATTGTTGGCTAAGAAGATTATTCCCGGTTCCCCGGTAATTATTGAATTAGCTGATTTCAAAACGAAGGAAGTTGTTGAAGTTTTGGAAGTTGACGCTTGTTTGGTAGCAACTGGGCGAGTTCCGGTAAGCAAGAATTTGGGGTTAGAAACTGTTGGCGTGGAAACGATGCGCGGTTATATCCCAGTTAACGATAAGATGCAGGTTTTGGTGGCTGGAGAACCGATCGCGAATTTGTGGGCGATCGGCGATGTTAATGGCAAAATGATGTTAGCGCACGCTGCATCGGCCCAGGGAATTGCGGCTGTCGAAAATATCTGCGGGCGCGCCAGGGAAATTGACTATTTGAGTATCCCGGCGGCGGCGTTTACTCACCCGGAAATTAGCTATGTGGGAATGACTGAACCTGCGGCCAAAGAGTTAGGAAAAACTGAAGGGTTTGAGGTAGCTTCTGTCAAGAGTTATTTTAAGGGAAATTCTAAAGCTATTGCGGAGGGTGAAACCGACGGTATGGCTAAGGTGATTTACCGGAAAGATACTGGGGAATTGTTGGGAGTTCACATTTTTGGTTTGCACGCTTCGGATTTGATTCAGGAGGCGGCAAATGCGATCGCCCAACGGGATTCTGTCAACACTTTAGCGTTCCGAGTTCACACGCACCCGACGCTTTCGGAAGTGCTGGATGAGGCTTTCAAGCGGGCGGCTGGAGCGGGTAGTCATTAATCTGTAGGGGCTGTTTTCTTGTTTTATATCCCCGACTTGTTGAATAAGTCGGGGATTTCGGTATTCTGTTTTAGGGCGGCGGTAGAGAAAGTTAAAGGAGATGAAAGTGTTCGCAATTGCAACTTTTAGAGAGAAACTGGTTTCTGAGATTTACGCAAGGGCCGAGAAACCGGGTATTCTTGGAGTTTTTGATTGGGTGACGAGAAATATAGAGAGAAACCGGTTTCTGAAATTTACGCAGAATAGATATCAAATGGGTTCTATAGCGGTTCGATCGCGTTGTGAGGTATGCCCTATGCCCGGTTTGGCCTATGCCCGACATTACCTCCTATGAGAGTTCGAAATGCTATACACAACAACTTAACTAATTCAGTAGTCGAAATATTCAAACTTCCGGTAGTCCTCAATCCTGCTCTATAGCTTTCAATGCTGCTAAATATCGCTCTTTAATATCTTTGCGATCTAATTCATCGAAATTTGCCTGCTGGCTGGCGCGATCGGTCAAATCTGCGTGTCGCTTGAGTGCTGTTCGGTGTGTGGTTCGATTGGTGAAACGGGCCACAACCGCGATCGCCTCTAGCAACCGCATCGTGATAGCTACATTCGATTTTCCATTCTGTCGAATTTGGTTAAAGGCTGCATCGAGCACGTCTGCAAAGGCGATCGGTTCTGCAATCATCCGCAACTGGTTGCTGTCGTCGTAGCGGTAGGGAGAGGGAATCTCTCTTTGGGTTAAACGACAAAGGGCCGCACTCAGTTGGTCAATACAGCGGATAGCCGTAAACGGATCGTTGATTCCTGGGGAAAGAGCGCGTACTGCAATCTCAACCAGTTGGTCGATCGAAAACTCTACATCCTGCCGCTCCGTGCGCTGCGAGCCAATCAGAAAAGCACCGTTAATCTTGGATGTAAGTTCATCGTTTACTTGTTTTCCAGGAAAGACTTGTACAAGTTCACTTCCTTCGACAGTAAAGCGACCGGGACGCTGTTGAATTTGTAACAGCAGGTTATGCTCGCTAGCAATTTGCATTAGTTGGTCATTATTAATGGCTTGAATGTAGCCACCATTCTTTGCTGAAACTGGACGGGCATCTTGCTCAAAATTAGCTGGAATCTCGGCGGAAATATCCGATGGATTGTCTTGCTGCTTGTTTTTAGCTTTACTGGTTCCCATACTTTCTGGAAACAGTCGATCGATCGCATTATCAAGTTCCTCACCAACTAATTTAATCACATGATCGACCTGAATTGATAAGGCAGAATGATGAATGAAATAAATCAATACGCCAATGCTGGCGATCGCCAAACCAATGCCACAAGTTACTGCTAGGTGGGGGACAAACTCATGTTCTTCTAACCCGTTGATTGTTCGCAGCACCATCAAGCTATACACAAAGGTGGAAATGAACGTTCCCAGCACAATTTGGTTGCCCTTATCTTGCATAAAGTTACGCAGCAAGCGAGGGCCAAACTGCGAAGATGCAAGTTGAAGCGCAACGATTGTAATTGAAAAAGCTGTAGTAGCAACGCTCATCATTGAACTGGCGATCGCCGAAAGAATCGCGCGCGAACCGCTCGGGCCTAGAGTATAGGCCCAACCCAATTCTCCAATCAGCTTAGTTTTTTGATTTTGGTCAATCCCGATGGTGACAAACGAAAGTGCGATCGCCAAAAAAACCATGACGCTTGGAACAAACCAGAAACTCGAATTTAAGGACTCCCACAAGTTGCTCAATTTCGTATTTTTCACCGATCTTTCCCCTCAGTATGTTTGTTGTTGGAAATTACTTTGCCATCCTCAGATTTAGTGCGTTGAAACTCTGTTGCGGCTAGTTGTCTGAGGGCGCGGCTGATACTGCGCGATTTGGGAACTTCAGCTTGTCCGGCGGGCCAGCCTTCGCGCTGACGTTTGCGATCGCCGTCTGTGTCTTCTGTCTGATCGTGGAACAAAATCTGCTGAGTTGGGAAGGGCAGATCGATCCCATTTGCTACTAGCTTGTTTTTAATATTAGTTAATACGCGGTCTTGAAAATCTAAGAGTTCGGCACGGCGAGGAGGCTGCACCCACCAGCGAGCGCGAATGTTAACACTGCTACCGGCCAATTCTACGACGATCGCATCGGGAGCTGGATTTTTTAGCACCCCATCAATTTCATGAATTGCCTCTAAAATTAATTTTTTGGCAGTATCAATATCATCTCCGTAGCCAATGCCGATGTCATACTGCAAACGGCGATTGTCAAACGCTGTGTTCACGATGACTGAGTTGGTGAATAGTTCTGAGTTGGGAATTACTATGCGCCTACCATCATAGGTTTTGATTATTGTCGCCCGCGTTTGAATGTTTTCTACAGTTCCTTCAAAGTTTTTGAAGACAATTTGGTCATCAATTTGGAAGGGTTCAGTTAGCAGGATCAAAACACCCGCCAGAAAATTTTGCAGGATATCGCGAAACGCAAACCCGATCGCCACACCGCTAATCCCCAATAGCTGAATGAGATCGTTTGCTTTGATGGACGGAATGACGATCGACAAAGCAATAAACAATCCTGTAAGAATGGTTACTCCTTGTGCTAATCGCCCCAGCACCAATCCCAAATTGCGAGCTTGACGGTGAGCGCTGGTTAGTTTTCTAACCGCTCGTTTCAATGTTTTGCCAATAAAAAAGAAAATTGCGAAGACAATCAGCGCCAGTACAATATTTGGTAATAAAATCAGAAATTCGTTTCCCATTGCCTGGATTTTACTCCAAACATCGGTGATTTTTTCTGTTGTATTCACAAGAGTTTTAGTCAATAGGTCAAGTCAGATTCTATGCCTAAGCGATGGAATCGGCATCTACCAAAGGTTAGGAATTTGCGGAAGTGGAGCGCCCTGAATGCCTGCTATCTTGGTTGGGGCGCTGGTAGATGGGCGGCGGTTAAGGTTTAAGTTAAAGTGCAATTCCCGACGGGATAGCTACGCTAGGGGAACGCGAAAGCGAACGCTGGTGCGTACTTTTAGTAATTCAGTTAAGATGAGATATTTGTGAGGAACCGCTGTTAAGAATCACGTCAGCTATGTCTTGGCGTGTAGCACCAAAGGTAAGCAAGGTGCGAATCAGGAGATCGAGGGAAGCGGAAGGATCGCCAGCTTCTATTTTAGCAACTCTTGATTGGCTGGACTTAATTCTTTGAGCAAGTTCGTGCTGCGTCATCTGTTGGTTAATCCGGTTTTGTTTGATGGCTTTACTCAGTGCAAGTTTCATTTCTATGAAGGCTGTTTCTTCTGCTGAAAGTCCTAGAAATTCCTCTGCTGTTCCGATAGTCCATCCTGCTGCTTGTAGGCGTTGGCGTTTAGCTGTGTCCATAAAAATACCTTCCTGATATCAATTCAAATTTGGTCGTATTGTTTCAACCGTTTTTTACATTTTTCAATGATAAAATCCGGTGTTTTGTTCGTAGTTTTGTTAAAGACATCGAGTATAATGATAGCATCTACGTCTATTCGATAAATGATGCGCCAATCCTTGCTTGTCCCTGAATCGGCTAGACGGATCTCGTGACAATGAGCTCCGATGCTTGGCATAGGGCGAGAGAAAGGCATGGATAGGCTTTCGCCATCCTGTAGCTTTCGCAGGAAAAATCCGGCTTGAATACGCGCCTCAGTAGAAAAAGGCGGTGTTTTTACTTCCCCACTAAGCCAGACAAGGGGTTTGCTTTCCGAATCTACCATCTATATTTTAGGTTTTTTTAGATGATATGTCAAATCAGACATATTAGCAAACTAGCTTGTCTGCTGCAAATCCGGCTGACTTTTGGCAACAACAAAAGGAGATTCGACATCAATTAGCCAGTTTTCATCAATAACTGTCTGATTCGTATCTAAAATCAGAGTTAGTTCGCCAATTTCCTCATCGTCATCATCGCTAACTAGGTTGTTTTTGCTAGCAGATAAATCTGCTTTGAGTAAAAATTTAAGCTTAATCCAGTCAGAAGTCGGATGATTGTTGATAATGTTTGTGCCGATCGATCGACCTATTAACTCAGCACAGATTGGATGAATAAAAGCTATTTATTCATAAAAATTATTGTTATGCCAATAACCGCGTATTTTTTCATTGCAGGATTCTAGATGTTTCTCGATGAGGTGATTTAGGGCTAGGAGTGCTAATAGTTTAGCAAGTTCATCCCAAATTTTGTGATTTGTCACAGTTACTGCATTCAAGAGATTCCATTGGCTTGTCTGCGATCGGGATTCTTTGATTATCCAAAAGAGCGATCGCACTTCAATCCCTTTTAGCTCTTTTCAGCATTTCGTTTTCCAGTAATTCTCTCATTGTGAGGCGGGAACGGCCAGGTGGCATGACTTACCTATAATTTAATCTCTCTTGCCTTTCGGCTTTGTTGATGGAATTATCTTCTGTCCACAATGGTTCTGGCTGTAAGTCGGGAATTTTATCAAACTGCCTTAAAACTGATTCGTTACCTGTAAATGTATAAATCAGTTGAGCTATCACTTTGCAGCAACTTTCAGGATAAAGAAATACCTGTCTTTCGCTAAAACGAATTACATACCAGTCATGCTTTTGAAAAAAGTAGTTACGGTTATCGTCTTGACCTATACAATGAGTGGGTTTCAACGGAGAATTGTTAGGATATTGGCGTGGGGTGTATGGTTCATCTATTTCAATATCTATTGAAAACCAGTTGTTTTCAGGATCAACATAGGCAAAATCTGGTGTGTAATGCACTACCCTTTTTAAGATGAATATTTTATCATCACCAAAATAGTTTCTGAGCAGGTTAGGAAATCGAGAATTGTCAGGGAATTCTGTGAATCCTCTTCTGTCTTCTGCTGGTTCTATGTCAAAATCTTGGGGGTTAAGTGATGAAAATTCTTTTTTGCAAGATTCCATCCTCCAATCACTGACTTTTTGGGGAGTTCGTAAGTTTTCAACTTCCTCTTGGTAGATTCTTTCTAAGTTTTGCTTTTGACGTTCCCCTTCAGCAAGCAACTCATTATGTTTAATTGTCTCTTGATGTATGGATTGTTCCCAGTCTTTAATAATTTTAGGATAACTATTGCGTTTTTTCTGGTAAGCTGCTAGTTCTTCCCGATATTTGCTAATTCTGATAGGATAGCTTTTAACCTGGGTATAACCAAACCCAAACACTCCTAATGTTAACATTATAAAAAAAGTCCATCCGGCTCCCATGCTATTACTAGCACTACCAACTAAGGCACTGATTATAGATACTCCTAGTTCAGAAAGAAATAATGGAATTAATTTTATCCTGACAGGAGGTGATTCAATAAAAACTTCTGGTTCTTCTGGCTTAGGTAGTAGTTGAAGTATTGGCGGAGGGAAAACTTTAGGTGGTTCTGGTACTGGAGGTAAGCTTGCCAAAGCTTTCTCAATAGAAAGTGGATACAAAATCACTGGGTAAGTATTCATAAATGTTAGAAGTTTAACTAAACTAAAGCTATAGCAATCATCTGAAGAAAGATTATTTTTGTTGAAATAATCTATATACCAGTCGAACAAGGTAGGCTAATATCGAGAATAAGCCAGCTTTTAAGGACATATAAACGTTCAATTAAGTATTAGAATTGATGGTTATTCTTGATTGCTATGATTTGTAGGGTTTTTACCTTTAACTTTAGAACAATAGAAGATCCAGCCACCACTACTAGCGATAGCTAGAAATATAAATAGGAGATCTAACTTTTCTATTAAATTGTCGTTTTGCTCGTAAGCATACATTTGAGAATTTATATTGTTTGCCCATTGCTGCCGATTTGACTCAAGCTGTCGCTGGTAAAGCATATCTTTTTCCAAAGGATGATCGAACGGGTTGTACCCTGATGGGGGAAGCAACTGCTCCTGAGAATTGAAGTTTATAGGAGGAAGGTTTAGCTGCGCCCTAACATATCCTCTGATGTTAATAACGAGAAAAAAAATAGTAATTACTCCCGAAATTACTTTGATTTTAGGGGTGGTTCTTTTTTTTACCATGTTAGCTTTTTACTTCTATTTTCTAAGCAGAAACTTCTCCGAACCTTGACTGTAAATGAAAAATAATGAGAACTAATAGCGAAGGTTAAAGTAGACAGGATTTACCGTCTTAGCTATTACTACCTATTGACAACCCTATAGGTGTTGCTTATGGTTTTTTAACAGCAGCGGCTATACCACCTCCTACTATTCCTATTCCCATCCAGAATAACCCGCTATTTTGACGTTCTTGATTATTATTAGATGTCATGTACTGACGCATACCGTTGCGACCAACTGAATTCCAGCCAGCTTTCGATGGCTTGACGTTACACAACAACACCATACCAATCGTTACTGGTAGGCAAAGCCCCAAAATTAATAGCCTTACTTTCATGTTATTTATGTTGAAATAAACTTAATGAATGCCTAATGTAAATATTATTGTTTCGTGATTCTTCCGTTTTGTACAGTCGGTAAAAGTCGGAACAAGTAGGGAATTTTAATTTTCTTTTAGCTTATTAAGTCGGATAAAGCCGGATAAAGTAGGTCAGACCAGAAAAAGTCGGATAAAGTAGGATAAAGTAGGTAAAACTCCTACACCACCGACCTATGGATGTTCAAGAAATATTAAAAATTGCCGACGACCTAGTTTTTGTCAATACGGGAAAACACTTAGACGATTTGCAAGAGGTGATACTGCGGGGAACTTTACAAGGTCAGAAATACTCCAAAATAGCAGATGAATCTCACTGTAGTGAAGGTCACATTAAAGATATTGCCTCTGAACTATGGCAGCTACTATCAGAAGTATTAGGCGAAGAAGTCAATAAATCAAATTTTAGAGTCACATTCGAGCGAATAAAATTCTCAAGTTTCGGGAACTTCTATAAAGATTTTGTACACATTGGTAACGTCAACTTCTGTGAAAATAATTCACAGTCCCCAAAAGTCCCTAATTCACCAACCGATGAAGAACCTCTAAACAAAGGCAATACTGAACCCAAAGTGCGTCAATTCTTAGCTGAAATGCCTAAGTCTGGCATTTTCTACGATCGCACATCCGAACTCACCACCCTCAAACAGTGGATTCTCCACGAAAACACCCGCCTACTCGCCATACACGGCATAGTCGGCATTGGCAAAACCGCACTCGCCGCACAACTTGTCCAACAAATCAAACATGAATTTGATTTCGTCATCTGGCGAAGTCTCGCCACATCTCCACCCCTGCCAATACTTCAAACAAGTATAATTGAATGTTTCAGTAGGGGCGGTGCCCCCGTGCCCGCCCCCTCCCCAGAAGAAGGGGCAACCACGGGGGGATTGCCCCTACTGGAATACTTGCAAAAATACCGCTGTCTGTTGATACTCGATGACGTACAAATGGTAAATAGCAGCGGACAACTAGCTGGTGATTACAAACCTGGATACGAAGATTACGGCACGCTATTTCGACAAGTAGCAGAATTATCTCATAACAGTTGCTTAGTGTTGCTCAGTTGGGAAACACCCAGAGAAATTGCCGTATTAGAAGGCAAAAACCAACCAGTGCGATCGTTACAACTGAATGGTTTAGGTGGTGAAGCGGGGGAAATCCTCAGAGAAAAAGGTTTAGCGGAACATGAAAAATGGTCAGAACTAATTGAACTATACAGAGGCAATCCCTTGTGGTTAAAAATAGTGGCGACAATGATTCAAGATTTATTTAACGGCAGCCTCTCGGAATTTTTGTCTGACGATCCACTATTTTTAGGGGATTTAGAATCTTTACTGCATCAGCCATTTAATCGCTTATCCGAGTCAGAAAAACAGGTAATGTCATGGCTAGCTAGTGAAACCGCGCCAGTTTCCCTCTCAAAAGTGCCAGAGAATCTGCAATTGTCTCGATCGCAATTTTTGAAAGTAATGCAATCCTTGGGACGGCGTTCATTTGTTGAAAAAATCCCGGAGGGCGATCGCACATTCTTCAGCCTTGGGCCGGTACTAAAAGAGTATGTCAAAACTAACTATTCCCGCCCAAACATAGAAAAAGAAGCCCGATCACCCTTTTAGTAAAATTGGGGTTTTAGCCCTTTGCACTTAAATTTGATAGAATTAGGTATCTGCAAAACATCTGACCGATCGCTCAATGCACGTTATCAGTCGCAAAAAATTAAGAGACTACTGCCAAAATCATGCTGATTCCTGCGAAGCCCTCGATGATTGGTACAAGATTGCCAGTCAAGCCAACTGGACTAAACTTATTGAAGTTCAAACTATTTATCCTCAAGCTGAAGCAGTTGGAAATTTTACAATTTTCAATGTCAAAGGAAATAAATATCGCTTAATTGTAAGTCTTAACTATCAAAAGCAGATTGTTTATATCAAGTACATTTTGACTCATGCAGAATATGACAAAAACAACTGGAAAAATGACCCTTACTTTTGACTCCGACAGGTACAGCAGCCTGCTATCTCAATATCAACCTCGCATTATCAAAAATGAAGATGAAAACGAAATATTTTTAGAAATAGTTGAAAGCTTGCTTTCTCGGAACAATCTAACCCCCGAAGAAGATACCCTCCTAGAACTATTAGTCAAACTAATTGAAGATTTTGAAGAAACGCATTATCAAATAAATGCTTCAACGCCCCACTCAAGACTTCTTCATTTGATGGATGCTAGAAATCTAGAGCCAGCGGATTTAGTAGAAATTATGGACACACTTGAGATAGTAACTCAAATCATTAATAACCAGCTAGAAATTACCAAAAAACAAGCTGAGGCTTTGGGAAAGTTTTTTGATGTCAATCCGAGTTTGTTTATATTTAATTAATTACAATCTTTCATATTTCTTAGTCCGCCCAAGCAAACTTCGTTTGTTTATACGCGATTTCAATCGCCGAATAATCTATCGACTTAGGCCGATCGCACAACAGCAGATTCAGCAACAATTCCTTCATCTTTACCACTCAAGCCAGTTCCGAATTCAGTATATTGCCGCACTTGAGGATGCCTAAAACCGAGTACAATATCTTCTTTAGGAACACCTGCTGCTAGTAAATCGGTAGCCACTCCTTCTTCCGTATCATCATATTGAATCCAGATTTTATCGCCAATTAAATTGATGTGAATTGGTGTAGCGTGAAGGTACTTGTTCTCATTCCAACCAATATCCAAGACTAAGTAGCCTCCTCGTTCATCATCAAATAAAATTTGAGACTGATAGCCGTCAGGTATAGTATTGCGAAAGTTAGCGTGTTCCCGAAGTATGGTTTTGATGATTTCTTGGTATCTCAATCGGCTATCCATTGAAGTATTGCCTCACTTTTTTTATCAAAAACAAGCAGTTTAATAATTTGATTTCTTAATAACACTTCCCCTACTTCTATGGTAAATACTATCTTAAAAATTGGTTGAGAAATTGCCAGATAAAGACTTCTATTATATAATAGTTGTAAACTTGTCGCGATCGCCCTTTATCCCCCTTACCATGCTTCCAATCCGCCGCCGTCCCCCCAGCACCTCAGTCTCCGTACTCTACCTCAGCTACGAAATCGCCGTACCCGACTCCGAACCCCGCCACATCCTCGAAGAAATCGTCTGGCAAAAAGAGGCAGAAGTGGCCCAAAAGCGCGATCGCACGCCCTTAGCCGAACTTCACAAAAAACTCCCCTTCGCACCACCAACCCGCGACTTTCTTGCCGCCCTCAAAAATGGCAAAACCAAACCCGCTATCATCGCCGAAGTCAAAAAAGCTTCCCCCAGCAAAGGCGTAATTCGCGAAGATTTCGATCCAGTGGCGATCGCCCTAGCATACCAACAAAACGGCGCTAGCTGCATCTCCGTACTCACCGATGAAAAGTTCTTTCAAGGTAGCTTCGACAACCTCGCTAAAATCCGTGCCGCCGTCGAATTGCCGCTACTTTGCAAAGAGTTTATCATCTATCCCTACCAAATCTATCTCGCCCGCATTCACGGCGCAGATGCCGTACTTTTAATCGCCAGCATTCTATCTGACAAAGACTTACAATACTTTGTAAAAATTGTCAAGACTTTGGGCATGACAGCTTTAATCGAAGTTCACACACTCGAAGAACTCGATCGAGTATTAACCCTACAAGGTGTCGAATTAATCGGCATCAACAACCGCAACCTAGAAAACTTTTCCGTCAGCCTAGAAACCACCGGTCAACTATTAGCCGATCGCCAAACCGACATCCAAGCAAAAAACATCCTCACCGTCAGCGAGTCAGGAATCCACACAGCAGACGACCTCAACCGAGTGGCCAGCGCCGGAGTCCAAGCCGTCCTCATCGGCGAGTCCCTAGTCAAACAGCCCGATCCTGGCGCTGCTTTAGCCTCCCTGGTTAAGGCTCATCCGCACGTCACCAAAGGCGAGACTGCTTGACAAACACCCCCGAATTCTGATAAAAATTGATTAACTGGGTAAATAATCAGAATTTCTAGCCTGCATCGACTCAAGCGCTTAACTGAAAAAAAAATAGCACTTAAAGCTGTATTGCGTAGAAATATTTTGCCGAAAAGCAATTAAATCTATTCGCTCTCGCTAGTCGATCGCGAAATTTAGCGCTGACAACGCACCCAGCCCCGAAAAATCGATCGGCAAAGCTGGGGTTTTTGTACGGTTAGAAAACAAATAAAAAATCAGGCATCTAATGTCCACTTGTGATGCCCCATGCAATTGCAATTGCAATGGGGTGTCTGTTCGCTGAGGTATGTTAGCTTTCATGGAGCCAATTCCCCTGCCTTCGTACATTCATTATGAATTGCTACTTCAATTGTTAGAACGCAAAACAATGTTTGCTGTCAGTCCACAATCGCCGCAGCAGCAACAAGTTCACCAACTTATTATTACACTGCGTAAAGCCCTTGCCATTCAAAAGCAATTAGAACAAAGCTGCCAGCGATCGAACTTAGCGGTAGAATACCGCTGGTCTCTAAATGAAACTAACTCTACGGGAGTTAAAAATTAAAAGTTAAAAAACTTAGAGTGCAGACTTTAAAGTTTCAATTTTTGATTTATTCTATATAGCTAACCTAAATCATTTCTGCAAATCCGTAGGGGTAGTGCCCCGTTCGGCTACGCTCGCGTCGAGCCGTCTCTACCCCAGCACAAGGCGGGCTATCACGGGGGGAAAGCCCCTACAAGAGTTACACAATTCATTTAGGCTAGCTATATAACTCCCACAGAAAAAGTTAGGACAGGATTATGGACAACAAATTAATGCTGATGATTCCCGGCCCGACGCCGGTGCCCGAAGCGGCTTTGCTGGCGATGGCAAAACACCCGATGGGCCACCGCAGCAAGGAATTTGACGCGATTTTTGCAGAATGTACCGAAAACCTCAAATGGCTGCACCAAACAAAAAGTGACGTGCTGAGTTTGACCGTTTCCGGTACCGGCGCGATGGAAGCTGGGATAATTAATTTCTTGAGTGCGGGCGATCGAGTTTTGGTCGGCACCAACGGTAAATTTGGCGAACGCTGGGCCGAAGTCGCAGAAGCCTACGGTTTAAATGTCGAAATCATCAAAGCCGAGTGGGGCCAACAATTAGACCCCGAAAATTTCCGCGAAAAACTGGAAGCTGATACAGAAAAGCAAATCAAAGCTGTCATCATCACCCACTCGGAAACCTCCACCGGCGTTCTCAACGACCTCGAAACCATCAATCGCCACGTCAAAGCCCACGGCGAAGCTTTAATTATGGTCGATGCTGTCACCAGTTTAGGTGCTGCCAACGTACCGATGGACGCTTGGGGAATTGACGTGATTGCTTCTGGTTCTCAGAAAGCTTACATGATTCCCCCAGGTTTGGGTTTTGTGGCTGTTAGTCCGAAAGCTTGGAAAGCTTACAAAACTGCGACGCTGCCCCGCTATTATTTGGATTTGGGCAAATATAGCAAAGATGCTGCCAAAAATACCACTCCTTTTACTCCGCCGGTCAATATGTTTTTTGGACTGCAAGTAACATTGCAGATGATGAAAGCCGAAGGGTTAGAAAACGTTTTCGCGCGGCACAAACGGTTGATGACAACTACTCGCGCTGCTGTAAAAGCTTTAGGTTTGCCGTTGTTCGCGGCTGACGGTGCAGCCAGCCCTGCGATTACTTCGGTGATGCCGCCTGAATCTGTAGATGCTCAAAAAGTGCGGACTTTGATGAGAAAGAGATTTGATATTGCTCTAGCCGACGGACAAGACCATTTGAAAGGTAAAATCTTCCGAATCGGTCATTTGGGCTTTGTGTGCGATCGCGATATTCTAGCAGCTATTTCCGCCTTGGAAGTCGTATTGCAAGAATTGGGCCATGAAGGCTATACTCCTGGTGCCGGCGTTGCCGCTGCTGCGAAACTTTTGGCAGAATCTTAATCTAAGTTATTAAAGGATTTTGGATTTGGGATTTTATTATCTAAAATCTAAAATCCTTTTAATATGCTTGCGCCAACCAATCAAAGATTTTATCCAACTGGTCGAGAGTGACTAAACCGTACTGCCACAGAACCATCGGCAACGAATTCGGGTCTTTGTCGCGCTGCCGCTGTTTGTCGCCGCGACGTTCGGCTACGGCTATTGAAGCGGGAGAAATCGCCAAATCTTCTTGTAAAAATCGAATTAATTTAGTGTAAGTAGCGGGTGCCATGTCATTTTGCCTCCAAGTATAGGACACCATTTTCTGATGTGAACCTGATGTTTGTGATTAGTAATAAGCCAGTTTTAAATCTGTCTTTTAACCGTAGCTTAGCTGTTTTAACAGTATTAGCGGTTGTTGAAAATGTGAAACTTAGTGCTGGGTGGGAGTTGAAAGCCAACCTTTCCCAAAAACCAAAAGATTTTGTACTTTTGCGGATAGCCCGATCGCTCAATAGATCGCGATCAAAACCTAAACTGAATACCTCGGCATCTGTGAAGCACGAATCTGAAATAAATTCTGCTACTGAAAACTAATAAACCAGGTTCAGAGTCTAGCTTCATCTGCGAAAATGCAGAATCCGCAAATTTACTGCCGCAATATTGGTCAGATATTTTGCTCTAACCCGAATCTGCTACCTGAGATCAACTTTGCCAATTAATTTAGCGCGTCGCATCTTACTTCAGATAGGTTTAGTAGATTGAGGTCGATCGCCTGAAGTTACAGAAAATTGCCTTTCGCGATCGAGGTTTTGGAGATCGCTACCGTCTCTCAGGATTGGTAACGAGTCGCTGACTCGTCTCATACCTGCTACCCATAATCTACAGCTTCCACAAACAAGCTCAAGTCTAGACTGACTGAGATTGACATCGTAGCAAATCTTTTCCTATTTGTGCTGAATCTTACATTAATAATCTAACAAATTTTGTAAATTTTTGTAAACTTTATAAATTTTTGCTGGTTATATAAAGCCGAACTCAGCCGGAGCTGAACGGAGAGTGATATCAATTCCGGTTGAACTCATACATGACTGTTGATTGTTGACTGTTGATTGTTGACTGTTGACTGTTGACTGTTGACTGTTGACTGTTGACTGTTGACTGTTGACTGTTGATTGTTGATTGTTGACTGTTGACTGGTCAAAAAACTGAATGGTTGAGTGTTGACTGTTGACTAGATTTTATGATTCCGATGCAACCGGAAACGCTATGACGGGTGATAATTGTTACTGGAAAAACTCGATTTCAATCCGATCGCCCACTTTGACACCGAGTTCAGCAGCCCGCCCGCCACGAAGTTCGATCACTCGATCGACAGGAGTATCAGGCCCGTAGGTAGGACAAGGCTCGGCTGTACAGGGAGGCGCCTCGGCTGCGATAGCTGTGACTACTCCATCCCGCAGAAAAATCATATCCAGAGAAATCTGGCAATTTTTCATCCAAAAATTGACCCACCGCGCCGGTTTAAACTCAAACAGCATTCCTCTGTCATCGGCCAGAGAAGTTCTGTACATTAAACCCATAGCCTGTTGTTCCGATGTTTTAGCGACTTCGAGTTCGATCTGGCGATCGGCTATCCGAGCTCTAGCAGAAATAGGCAGCACTTGACCCGATGTTGTCGCCGTTGGAGACTGCGAGGCCAAAATGCCAGTAACACCAGCATCCGCGACAGGTAAAGCCGGCGAACATCCCAGCAAAAATATAATTACCCCAATAAATAGGAAATTAGCTAAATAACTCATAATGATTTTAGATTTAGAATCGGGAATGGGGAATGGGGAATGGGGAATGGGGAATGGGGAATGGGGAATGGGGAATGGGGAATGGGGAATTGGGAATTGGGAATTGGGAATGGGGAACTGGGAATTGGGAATTGGGCGGAGCGAAGCGGAGGGATTGGGAATTGGCCCGCGCAGGTCATTGGGAATTGGGCATTAGGAATAACAAATAACCAATAACCAATAACCAATAACCAATAACCAATAACCAATAACTAATGACTAATGACTAATGACTAATGACTTCTTCAAGCTTCACGCATCACGCATCACGTAGCCAACACCCCGCACCGTCTGAATCAAGCGTTTTTCGCCTTCATCTTCAATCTTGAGCCGCAGATAGCGGATGTAAACTTCTATCACATTCGACTCGCCTAGAAAGTCGTAACCCCAAACATTCTCTAGAATTTGTTCCCGAGTCAAAACCTCGCGGGGATGTTCCATCAAATACTTTAGCAGCTCAAATTCTTTCATCGTCAGGTCGATCGTCCGTCCGTTGCGGAGGGCACGCCTAGAAGCCAAATCCAAAACTAAATCGCCAAACCTCAACTGTTCGCTACTGGGGCGTTCCGGCTGCAAATACAAGCGTACCAAGTGCAAAAACTCGTCAGTGCGGTAAGGTTTGAGAAAATAATCGTCCGCCCCAGCTTCCAGACAAGCCACGCGATCGTCAACTGTATCACGACCGATCAATAATAACACCGGTACCCGATTGCCGCTGCTTCGGAGGTGAGAACACAGCGACAGTCCCGACTCAGGGCCGAGTATGCGATCGATTACAATCAAAGCTGGCTGCAATTCACGGGCTAAATGTTGGCCGGCGGCGGTATTTGAAGCTATTACCGGTTCGTAGCCTGAAGATTTTAAGTCGAGACTCAAGTGTCCGGCGAGAACTTCGTCTGTTTCTACTAGCAGGACACGGGGATTGCGATCGAAAGTAATTGCAGCCATTGAATTGACCGGTGAAGACCATAACTGTTGTAGCACGTTTGAGGGCTGTTGGTTGTTGGTTGTTGGCAGTTGGCAGTTGGCAGTTGGCAGTTGGCAGTTGGCAGTTGGCAGTAATTATTAGTTAACCGTCAACAGCTAACAATAACCAATAACCAATAACCAATCACCAATAACCAATAACCAATAACCAATAACCAATAACCAATCACCAATAACCAATCACCAATCACCAATAACCAATCACCAATAACTAATAACCAATCACCAATCACCAATAACTAATAGCCAATCACCAATAACCAATCACCAATCACCAATCACCAATCACCAATCACCAATCACCAATCACCAATCACCAATCACCAATCACCAATCACCAATAACTAATAACCAATCACCAATCACCAATCACCAATAACCAATCACCAATAACCAATCACCAATCACCAATCACCAATCACCAATAACCAATAACCAATAACCAATAACCAATAACCAATAACTAATAACTAATAACTAATAACTAATGACCATCATCATATTCGGCAGTATCAATATTGACCTAGCAGCAAAAACTCCCCGTTTACCGCAGCCCGGGGAAACTATTATCGGTAGCAATTTTTTGACGGCTGGCGGCGGCAAAGGAGCAAATCAAGCTGTCGCCGCCGCGCGTCTTGGAACTTTTACCCACATCGTCGGCCGCGTCGGCAATGATAAATTTGCTGAAGAATTATTGACAAATTTACAATCTTATGGTGTAAATACAGAGAATGTATTGATAGATAAAACCACTCATTCGGGTGTGGCAATTATCGCGGTAGATGATAGCGGTCAAAATAATATTATTGTGATTCCGGGGGCGAATAACAATGTTGGTGCAGCAGATATAGAATGTCTGAAAAAACTGTTGCCGCAATCTACATCGCTGCTATTACAGTTAGAAATTCCCCTGGAAGTTGTCCGAAAAGCTGCTAGAGTTGGCCGTGAAGCGGGGGTGCGAGTGATTCTCGATCCTGCACCGGCTGTGGGGGATTTGCCGATCGAACTTTATCCGCTAATTGACATTATCACGCCGAATGAAGTGGAAGCTGGCCAGTTAGTCGGTTTTGCGGTGAATGACACGGAAACGGCGATGGCAGCGGCTAAACAGTTGCAGGAACGCGGTGTCGAAAATGTTATTGTCAAATTGGGCGATCGCGGGGTGGTGGCTGTGACTGCAGATGAGAGCTTTTTTGTGCCGGCTTTTGCTGTGGAGGCGATCGACACTGTGGCCGCTGGCGATGCTTTTAATGGCGGATTGGCCTGTGCTTTAGATGGCGGTCGATCGCTCCGTGAAGCAGTGGTGTGGGGCGCAGCAGCGGGCGCTCTGTGTGCAACGAAAGCGGGCGCTCAAGCTGCTATGCCCGATCGCGCAACGTTCGATCGTTTTTTGCAGAATAGGCTTATTGGCTAAATATTCGATAGATAGCGAAACCGCAGTTTGTAGGGCGTGTCGCTTCTTCGTATAATTTAATATCGTGTCCGATCGATTGATAGCAATAAATTGGATCGCGCGTGCCGTGTTTGTTATGGTAATCGATCAAACTTGATATAACGAGCACAAAAAATGAAAAAACCAGGTTTCTTTTAAGAAGTCTGGTTTTTGCGTCTGGGCTGACCCACGCGAGGGCCCAGAAACCGGGTTTTTCAGTTAATCTACAGGTTAGTGCGAAGAATTATTGTCAAAAAAACCCGGTTTCCGATCGCCCCAGAGTGAGTCCTTGGGGTATTTTATTGTCTAGTTGAAGCTACTTAACTTCGGACGATGGCCGAGTGTTAGGCGATTCGTAGTAAACCCCAGAACCTGTATCGGAGACAAAGTGACAATCCCAGTAAGAGCGAATAAAACTCTTCCAAATTGGATCGGTTGATTTGCGGTAATAATCGCCCAACACTGGTTTAATTGCTTCGGTTGCTTCCTTCAAGTGATAGTGCGGCATTGTCGAGAAAATGTGGTGGGCGACGTGGGTGCCGATGTCGTGATGGATGGAGTTGATGAATCCGTAATCGCGATCGATCGTTGATAGCGCACCTTTCAAGAAATACCAGTCATCTCCGCGATACCAAGGAATATCGGCTTCTGTGTGGTGCAGGAATGTTACCAAATCCAGCCACATTACAAAGATTACGTAGGGAACCAGGTAGAACTTGAGTAAAAACAACCAACCAAATTGGTAGGTTAATGCGCCTAAAAAGCCTACCATCAATACTAAGGATGCGGAACTCGTCAACACATCCCATTTTTCGGAAGGACGGAAAATCGGGCTACCAGGCATGAAGTGAGAACCTACCCGATCGGGCGATCGGCGAAACAGATAAATTGGATAGGCAAATAACATCAAATAAAAGCGTCCCAGCTTCTCATACCAGGGCATTTGATTGTATTTGCTTTCCGACACTGGATACCAGCTTTCATCGTTATCCAAGCTGCCTGTATTCGCGTGGTGGGTTCTGTGGCTGATCCGCCAACCGTGGAAGGGTACGAGAATTGGAGCGTGGGAGAGGTGTCCGATCAGGTTGTTCAGCCATTTTTTCTTAGAAAATGAACCGTGCCCGCAGTCGTGGCCTACTACAAACAACGCCCAAAACATGGTTCCCTGCATCAACCAAAAGATTGGATAAAACCACCATGAATCGAGGCTGTAGGCGATCGCGTATAAACCTGCGATAATGCCAATATCTAAAAAGAAATAAGCTAGAGATTTCCCTGTCGAGGGTTCAAAACAATGGGCTGGAATGGCTGCTTTAACATCTTGAAGAGTAAAAGGTAACTCTTTTGTACGGGAGGATGAGCTTTTATCGCTCGGCGGATTGAGAAGAGTATTTGATTGCACGAAGTTTCCGATTTAAGCTGACTTGAGAAACCGCATTTCGCCTTTTAACTTTCACTGTGGGCTCGGAAGGAGCCATATTTTTTACTCTGCAAGGGTTTCTAAAGTTCTTTAGTTCGCATGAATAGCCTTCCCGTGATTCTCAAGCAAGTTGGCTTGTCAAATACTTGTGTGGGAAAATTTAGTGCGATCGACCCTGTTATCTAAAAAAAATTCCTGTGTTCGTTGTTAGTACGAAATGCGATTTTAATCTGATATCGCACTTCTGGAGGCAGTACCTCCAGTCCGCAGGTGGCCTATAGCGCTTCCGGCAGGAATTGTTAACGATAGTGTAGGGAAGGCCGAGCGATTTTAGATTTTAGATTTTAGATTTTTTATTGAATCTCAAACCTCAAATCCGAGTCTTGGGTTTCCCGCAAGTTCTACCCAACTGGCAATTCGCTACAATTCACTAATTCTGCAAGAGTTGCAATAGCTAAGTTAATTTAACATTTCTACACACACTTGGCAAGACTTTTCAGAAAATTTTTAAAATTCATAAATTGTTGAAAGTGACCACTCAAAAATGGATGAAATCCCCCAAAAATTGTCGAGAATTCAAGCATTTTAGATTTTCGTTCAAACTCCTAGATTGACTGCGCTGCAAGTCATATCATATCCGGTCGATTGACACTCGATCAGATTGGAGCGCGCGTGCGGACTCGCATTCCGCACGCGCGAACAAGTCAATCTCAAATCGACTGATGCGCGATCGCTTTCTAGCGTTTGGTTTTTCTAGGTTGCAGCCTTTTCTAAGATCAGCTTAGACCGTTTTACCACTTCTGGAATGTCGATCGGATAATCGCCGGTGAAACAGGCCGAACAGAAACTTTTCGTATCTTCGTTAGTCGCCTTCAGCATTCCCTCTCTACTCAAGAAAGCCAAGGAATCCACCTCCATTAGAGTGGCGATTTCTGCGACTGACTTGGTAGCAGCAATCAACTGATCTTGATTGTCGGTGTCTATTCCGTAGAAACAAGGATGAGTCACCGGCGGCGAGGAAACTCTCATGTGTACTGCGATCGCGCCCGCATCCCGCAAGGCTTTGACGATTTTGCGACTGGTAGTGCCGCGCACGATCGAATCGTCGATAATGATTACTCGCTTTCCGTCCAACACATCTCTGAGAGGGTTGAGTTTCATGCGGATTCCTGACTCCCGCATGGCCTGAGTCGGTTGAATAAAAGTGCGCCCGACGTAGCGATTTTTAATTAATCCTTCGGCGTAAGGAATGCCGGAAGCTTGAGAAAAGCCGATCGCCGCCGGGATTCCAGAATCGGGAACGCCGATAACTATATCAGCATCAGCGGGAGATTCTGCTGCCAACATACGTCCGATCCGCAGTCGGTAGCTGTACAAATTTTCACCTTCCATAATGCTGTCAGGTCGAGCAAAATAGATCATTTCAAAGATGCAAAGTTTGCGCTTCTGCTGCTTGCTCCAGTGGAAGGAAGCCATACCTTCTTCTGTAATCCAAACTAATTCCCCCGGTTCTACATCCCGCAAAAATTCAGCACCAATAATATCTAAGCCGCAAGTTTCCGACGCTAAAACGTACCGTACCGGAGTTGTGGGGAGAGTGCCAATTACCAGCGGGCGAACGCCGTGGGGGTCGCGGACTCCCATCACGCCGATCGGGGTGGCGATCGTCAAACTAAAGGCTCCTTGGCACATACCAAAGGCACTGATCGCTGCTTCGAGCCAGTCTTTACCCTTGTCTACCTCCGAACCGATCGCCACTGCGATCGCCTCTGAATCCGTCGAGCTGACAAACTCGCAGTTGCGAGACAGCAATTCTTCGCGCAATTCTTTAGTATTGACAAGATTCCCGTTATGTGCTAGAGCCAGACTTCCCAAACGGGTTTCGACTACCACAGGTTGAGCGTTGATCGCTCGCGACGAACCTGTAGTAGAGTAGCGAGTGTGTCCAACGGCTAAGTTACCCGGCAAGTGACCTAAATTCGATTCGTTGAAGACTTGGGAAACCAGTCCCATATCCTTGTGCAGATGGACTGTTTCACCCTCAAAGGTGGCAATTCCTGCAGATTCCTGACCCCGGTGCTGCAAAGCATACAAACCGAAGTAGGTCAACTTGGCTACATCTTCACCCGGTGCGTAGATACCGAAAACGCCGCAAGCTTCCTCTGGCTTGTCGGGTTTGCTAGAATGCTCGTCAGCCTCGAAGGAATGGTTGGGAATCATAGATTGGGTTGGCTTGTATGTAATGGGGACGGTACGTGAGCGGGGCAATTTCACCGGTGCGTTTTGTTGGGGAAGATGCCGTATAACTTAACACTCCCTTAATGTTGCCACGGATCTGTCATTCGATTTTAGATTTTAGATTTTAGATTTTAGGTTTACTCCCCAACAGAGGAATTAGCTGAGCCCGATTAGAGTCTAAAATTTTACTCTCTCCACTTGAGATTTTAGATTTTAGGTTTTAGGTTTATTCCCCAACAGAGGAATCACCGGAGCCCGACTAGAGTCTAAAATTTTGCTCTCTTCACTAATTAAGTTAGGCGGCTAATATCCGTTCGAGCTTGTGCAACCTTTCAGGCAGAAGCTATGCGGCGTTCAATGGCATTGTAGTATCGATCGCCCAGTTCTGCGATCGTAACCTCAATTAACGGCTCCTTGTCGGTAGTAAAAACCCGCAAAGACGATTCGGTACTACGAACCAAGCCGATTTTCTGCCACTTACCGGCCAAATTCTCCTGCAAGTAGGATGTCCAAGCAGCCTCATTTTCAGGACTTACCGACACTAAAATACAATTTCCCATTTCGCCAAACAGCAATTCATCCCAACGCTGAGACTGCGACGAATTTGGGGAAAGGTGGATTTTGGCACCAAGTTTACCAGAAATGCAGCATTCAGCCAGGGCGATCGCGATTCCTCCCTCAGCACAATCGTGAGCAGAGCGTACCCAACCGCTGCGGATGCCATCCCGACAAGCTTTTTGCACTTTTCTTTCTAAATCAAAATCTATTCTTGGCGGTTTTCCAGCTACAATCCCGTGAATTGCCGCTAAATATTCCGAACCTCCGAGAGTAGGAGAAGTTGCGATTTTTGAGCTTTCAGATAACAGTTCGGAATTTTGGGATAATTCACCAATGCCCAACAGATAAATTAAATCACCTTTTTTGAGCCAAGCTTGACCCGAAATCTTCTTCAAATCGGGAATTAACCCCACCATTCCGATGACCGGAGTCGGATAAATTGGTACAGGATTCCCCCCAGCATCAACAGTTTCATTGTAAAGAGAAACATTGCCACCAGTTACAGGCGTTCCCAACTCCCGACAAGCCTCAGCAATGCCGCGACAAGCTGACGCTAACTGCCAATATCCGATCGGCTTTTCAGGACTGCCAAAATTCAAATTATCAGTAACTGCCAGAGGTTCAGCACCCACACAACTTAAATTTCTCGCTGCTTCCGCTACAACGGCTTTTGCACCTTCATAAGGATCGAGATAAACATAACGAGAATTGCAATCAACCGTTGCAGCAACTCCGGGAATCATCCCCAGGGGCGTTTCTTTCTTGCTAAGGGGGGGATAATTTTTTGGAGTTTCCCTACCTTGTGCCTTTGTAAATAGAGGAATTACCTCTTCTTCCTGTTTGCTTTCGGAAGCTATAGAAATAGCATTTTCTCTCTGTAAATCCCCCTTAGCAAAAGGGGAGTTTTCCAGGCCTTTACCCAGGGAAGATTGGGAAGTTTCTAGAGGACGCAACCTGACAACCGCAGCATCAGCGCCTCCGGGTAACAGTACAGTATTATTTTGAACTTGATGGTCGTATTGGCGATAAACCCAGCGTTTAGAAGCGATAGTGGGAGTATCTAACAGCGTCAGTAAAATCTGATTCCAAGTTTGGAACTCACCCTTAACTTCAATCCCAAGAGCGGTGCATTCCGGCAACAAATCCGCCGTCCATTCCCAGGCTTTTTTAGCATATTCTGGCGCTTCTGTCAACAGTTCGCGGTGATAAATTGGCGTGTTGTCTGCCAAAGCAGTCGCGGTAATTTCGGCCGCGATTTCGCCTTTAAACAGGATTCGGACGATCGGCTCTTCGAGCACTGTCCCCGCGACTACGGCGTGTAATCCCCAGCGGTGAAAAATATCGATTAATTCCTGTTCCCGTCCTTTTTGAGCCACAAACAACATCCGTTCTTGCGATTCCGAAAGCAGGTATTCGTAGGGAACCATGCCGCTTTCTCGCACCGGAACTTTGTCTAAATCAAATTCAATTCCAACGCCACCTTTGGCTGCCATTTCTGATGTCGAGCAAGTAATTCCGGCCGCGCCCATATCTTGGGCGGCGACGACTGCACCGGTTTTGAATGCTTCTAAACAAGCTTCAATTAAGGATTTCTCTAAAAACGGATCTCCTACTTGGACGGCGGGGCGATCGTCCATTGATTTGTCGGTCAATTCTGCACTGGCAAAACTCGCTCCTCCCATGCCATCTCTGCCCGTAGTGGAACCGACGTAAAGCACGGGATTTCCGATTCCCGATGCGCCGGATTTAACTATTTCTTGAGTTTCCATTAAACCCAAGGCCATGACGTTAACTAAGGGGTTGCCAGAATAGGCTTCATCGAAGTAAACTTCTCCGCCAACTGTGGGTACGCCGATGCAGTTTCCGTAATGACTGATTCCCGATACTACGCCTTTGAATAATCTCTGAGTTTTGCTATCATCTAAGTTGCCGAAACGTAGGGAGTTTAAAAGTGCGATCGGGCGAGCACCCATTGTGAAGATATCGCGAAGAATGCCACCTACTCCTGTTGCTGCGCCTTGGAATGGTTCGACTGCAGACGGGTGGTTGTGAGATTCTATTTTGAAGGCAAGTTGCAAACCGTCTCCCAAGTCTACGACACCGGCATTTTCTCCAGGCCCGACCAGAATGCGATCGCCCTCTGTGGGAAACTGTTTTAATAGCGGTCGCGAATTTTTGTAACAGCAGTGTTCGCTCCACATCACGCCGAACATTCCCAATTCAGCTTTGTTGGGATGGCGGCCGAGGCGCTGAACGATTTCTTCGTATTCTTCGGGTTTGAGTCTTTCGGCGGCAATTTGTTCGGGAGAAAATGGGAGGTTTGGCATAATAATTGCGATGGTTTTGTAGATTTTACATCCCAATTAGGGATTCTTTAAATCAGAACTTAGGCATCAAGATCGAAAAAACCGGTTTTTTGATTTAATCAGCAGGTGGGAAGGCATTTTTTCGGTAAAAAACCCGGTTTACGATCGCCCGTGAGTCCAAGACTGCTAATGCTTATTTTTAGGAGGGGGAGTTTTTTGTTGATAAAAGCATTCAGATTTTAAGTTTTAGCATAGATTGAGGAGGCTGCATTTTTGTCAACTTAATCTCAAAGATCCTACCAGTTGCTTGTGACTCCGATTAGCTCGCAACGGACGCGATCGATTATACAGGAAAATTGAAAATTTACCAAATATCCGATAATGATTGACATATATCTTGTTTTCTGCTATTACAACCGCACCCAACGGTTAAGATGTTCTTAATTCCTCAAACCCTAGTCGAAGATTCCCTCTTCCCTCTTCCTTCGTGTCCTTCGCGTCTTCGCGGTTCGTACCTCTTCACTTATGACTGAAAATCTCAATTTTGCCAACCAAAACTTACGCAACCGTTCATTTAAAGGGCTTGACTTGTCTGGGGCGAACTTCAGCGGTAGCGACATTCGAGGCTGCAATTTCACCGGAGCGATTTTGAGGGGGGCAAATTTTCAGGGTGTCAGAACCGGACAAAGCCGCCTGCGGGTACAAAAGTTGATTGCTAGGGCTGGTGTAACTGCGGTGACAGTGACGGCGGCGGGGGCTGTGATGGGAATGATTGGCGGGGCGGATGCGGGGGCTGTGGCGGTGGCGGGGACGGCTGCGACGGCGATTGCTGCGACTCGTGGCGAGGCGGGAATTGTGGCTGGGGCTGTGGCTGGGGCTGCTGCTGCGATCGGGGCTAGCGGTATTGTGACATTTTGGGGCGGGGATACTTTGAGGGGAATTGGTTTGTTTTTGGTTTCTGGGGTGATTTTGGGGTTAACTGCGATCGGCTTTTTTATTGCTGTTGAACAGATAGAACAATTGTCGGTAACGTCGTTTAGAAAGGCTGATTTGACTGGTGCTATATTCGATGCGGGGGCGGTTCTTGATGCTGATTTTTCCGATGCGCGAGGTTTGCCGTGGTAGACTGCACAATTACAGATTTTTTACCCATTCTCGGAATTCTCGCACTGCTGCGGTTGCGCCTGCTGTTTGAGTGCGATCGATAAATTCGTCAACTTTTGCAGTCGGTAGCATCGGGAAAGCCCTGGAAAAATTGCACTCGGCATATTCGCCATTTTGCAATTGATAAAACTTGACGCTTCGTCCGTCATACCGCCAAATTTCGGGTACGCCTAAATCTGCATATAAATCGAATTGATTTAAGGAACTGCTGGTAATATCAATTTCCAGTGCTAAATCGGGCGCAGGATCTCGCGCAAAGTCTAATTCGGTTCTGCCTCTGACCAGTGCTTCGTTCTGAATATAATAGCATGAATCTGGTTCTTTTCCCGCTGCTTTTTTGCGTTTTTTAATAGTCATCGAACCAAAGGGGTTGTACTCCAGATTTAGTTCTTCTATGAGAGTTACAATTAACCGATCGATCAGCCTGTTGCGATTTTCATGTTCCGGTAGTGGTACCATAATTTCTAAT
The DNA here is from genome assembly GCF_036705055.1 of Microcoleus sp. CZ3-B2. NCBI lineage: Bacteria > Bacillati > Cyanobacteriota > Cyanophyceae > Oscillatoriales > Microcoleaceae > Microcoleus > Microcoleus sp. CZ3-B2. Next base: position 69,011 of record NZ_JAUBTN010000005.1, read on the forward strand.
TGACCTTGATGATAAGCAATTCTGGTGGAACGTTTGTTGCCTAGTTCCGCTAGCAGGCTTTCATATAACTTCCAACTGATATTTGGCAGTAAAACTCGCTGTTCGGGGGGCGTTGATATTGTTAGCATTTTACTTGGGTTTTAGAGCTTTAGTGTATTTTAGTTTATCCTTTTTTTTTGCGAACCGCATAAAAAGTATCTGCCGACCGCTACGGTGATGCGCTACTCTAGTTAATAGTAGACTGTGGTAATTAGTCCTTGTTGTTATGAAGCTGCGATCGTTCTTTTCTTTCCTCATTGCTGGTGTTTTAGCACTCTTAGGCTTGGGTGCAGGCGGTTTTTACTGGCTGTCAACTCAAACTCCCCTAAATTTGCTCGCGGGCGGGCCGACAACTACTCCGGCTGCGGCTGTGTTTGTCTCGAAAGAAGTACCTTTGTTGGTTTCAATGCTGGTAAATCCCGATCGCCTCGAAGCATTGCGACAAGTTTTTGCCACTCCCACAGAAAGAAGCCTCGCACACGCAGAATTCGAGCAAATCAAAAAAAGCCTCCTCGCCAATACTGACTTGGATTACAGTCGCGATATCCAACCTTGGATCGGTGACGAAATTACCCTCGCCCTCACAAATCCCGATTTCGACGATCGCGATCGCCGCAAGGGCGAACAAACCGGGTTTTTGCTGGCTGTTTCTTCCCAAAATGCCGATCGCAGCCAACAATTTCTTAAATCCTACTGGCAAAAACAATCTCGTGCGGATAAAACAGTGCAGTCGGAACTATATAAAGGTGTCCAACTAAATTACAAAAAATTACCGACAGCCAAGCCAAAACCCGCTCCAATTTTGCCTTTTAACCCGCTTTATCTGCCGAATTCAACTTTACCATCAAGTTTCGCGACGGCGGCAATCCGCGGCCGTTCGGCTTCTGGAAACAACCTAAATTTTGTTTTATTTTCCCACAGTCCGAATATACTTCGAGATGCAATTAACAACTTGGAAGCAGCGAACCTAAATCTCAGTAACAGTCCTAACTATCAAAAAGCTTTCCAACAGTTAAATCAAGGTAGAATAGCTTTAGCGTTTGTCAATCTGCCGGAGCCAGCAACCGAGCAAAATCTCCCAGTTTCCCCTAATTCCCTAGCAGTTGCTGTCGGAGTCAACCGACGGGGATTGCTGGCTCAAACTGCTTTAGTGACATCGCGAGAAAACACGGCTTCTCCCACACTCTCCGAACCGGTGCTGGCCTTGCAATATATTCCCTCAGCCAGTCCTTTTGCCGTCGCCAGCACCGATTTAAGGAATTTTTGGGCTGATTTGTCATCGATGGTGTCAGCCAATGCAGAAGTATCTAAATTAGTCGATCGCGCGATCGCAGATATTCAGCAAAGTTGGAGCGTTAATTTGCCGCAGGATATATTCAACTGGGTACAAGGAGAATACGCTTTAGCAGTGGTTCCGAGTTCCTCAAACAGTGCGGATTGGGTTTTTGTCACCGAAACATCTGCCGATGCCCTTCAGGCGATCGACAAACTCGATGAAATTGCCCGTAGCAAAGAATACAGCATCGGCAGCTTCACTCTCAGAAACCAGAAAATTACCGCTTGGACGCAGTTGACAACTAGCTCGAATCATGGTAAGGGAAATAATAGGCAAAGTGCGATCGTAACTGAGGCAAAAGGAGTGCGAGCCACTGTCGGTAAATACGAAATTTTTACCACTTCAGTAGAAGCAATGGACGCAGCACTAAAAGCAGCCGAAACAGGTTCTTTGGTGGCCAATCAAGACTTTCAAATCAGCATCGAAGCGCTACCACCAGCTAACGACGGCTATTTTTATTTAGACTGGCCTTCGATCAGATCAATTTGGGAAAAACAAATCCCGCTGTTGAGGTTAATTGAACTTTCGGCGAGACCGTTATTTGACCATTTGCGATCGATCACTGTTACCAGTACCGGAGAAGTCGCAGGAATTCGCAAAGCCACCATATTTATGCGGCTGAATTAGTTATTCGTTATTGGTTATTGGTTATTGGTTGTTGGTTATTGGTTGTTGGTTATTCGTTATTGGTTATTGGTTATTGGTTATTGGTTATTGGTTGTTGGTTATTGGTTATTGGTTATTCGTTATTGGTTGTTGGTTGGTAGTCATTTTAGCCTGAGTGAAGTGGAAGGCTAGTGATTAGTAACGGACGCGCCTATCACGGTAAGAAACCGGGTTTCTACGAGTTTGGGGTTGAGTGACGATAAATATTGAAAGAAACCCGGTTTCTCAGGTGGGCGGGCGTGAGTCAGAAACCGGGTTTCTACGAGTTTGGGGTTGAGTGACGATAAATATTGAAAGAAACCCGGTTTCTCAGGTGGGCGGGCGTGAGTCAGAAACCGGGTTTCTACGAGTTTTGGGTTGAGTGATGATAAATATTGAAAAGAAACCCGGTTTCTCAGGTGGGCGGGCGTGAGTCAGAAACCGGATTTATACGAGTTTTGGGTTGAGTGACGATAAATATTGAAAAGAAACCCGGTTTCTCAGGTGGGCGGGCGTGAGTCAGAAACCGGGTTTCTACGAGTTTTCGTAACAGAAACCATAAATATTGAAAAGAAACCCGGTTTCTCAGGTCGTGAGTACACCTTACTCTACTTGTCAACTAATGCCCCATGCCCCATGCCCCATGCCCTATGCCCTATGCCCTATGCCCAATGACCAATGACCAATGCCCAATGACCAATGATTACTGAGGATTGGGTGGTGTTTTCGGTTTCCCAAAATAAGCTTGAAATACATCTTTGGCGATCGGGGCCGCAGCAACAGCACCAAAACCGGCATTTTCCACAATCACGGCGATCGCAATTTCTGGCTTGTCAGCAGGCCCGAATGCCACATATAGCGAGTGATCCTTCTGTCCGATGACCTCCGAAGTCCCAGTTTTGCCCGCCGTCAGCGGAATCGAACCGTCATTGAGTCCCTGTCCCGTACCCTCGGAAACCACCGCGATCAGTCCTTCCTTAACCACCTGAACTGTCGAAGGTTTCATCCCCGTACTTACCCGTTGAGTCTCTGGAGTGCCAGTCATAGATGTCAAAAGATGGGGCTTGACTCGATAGCCGCCGTTAGCGATCGAACTCACCATTACCGCCGCCTCCAAAGGCGTCACCAACACCAACCCCTGACCGATCGACATCGTTACCGTATCGCCCTCATACCAGGGTTCTTTATAGATTTTCTCCTTCTCCTCCGGCGTCGGGATTTGACCGTGACTGCCGCCGCCAAGTCCCAAAAGATTCAAATCCGTATCTTTGCCAATTCCCAAGCGGTGTCCCCACTTAGAAATTTCCTCGGGCCCGGTACTCATCCCCACTTGGTAAAAAAACGTATTGCTGCTGAAAGCCAAAGCGTCCCGAAAGCCGATGTAGCCGTAACCGCCGCTGTGTTCGTTAAAATCAATTCCTCCCACCGTAATGTAAGACGAAGTACCCAAAATAGAGTCTGGCGAAAACTTGCCTGACTCGATACCGGCGACAGAAGTCACAATTTTAAAAGTGCTGCCAGGGGGGTAGCCCTGCATCGCCCGATTCAAAAATGGATCTTCCTGGTCTTGAAGAGTTGCCCAGTCATCCTTACTGATTTTTCGCGTAAACAGATTGGGGTCAAAAGTCGGGTGGCTGGCGAGAACTAATACCGCGCCGGTTTTGACATCCACGGCGACGACTGCTCCCCGGCGGTTTCCCAGGGCTGTTTCCGCTGCTTTTTGCATGGGCAAGTCGATGGTTAGCTGCACCGCCTCGCCCGGTTTTGGGGGTGTTTCTCCCATCAGCCGCAATTCTTGATTTTGGGCATTTACTTCGATCAGCCGATCGCCCCAAACTCCCGCAATTTGCTTGTTAGAACTCGCTTCTATGCCCATCTGACCGACAATCATCCCCATCGGATATTCCGGGTGAGCTTTCAAATCTACTGCGGTAGCTTCGCCAATATATCCGAGAACGTGAGCCGCCAAACTGCCTTCGGGATAGTAACGGTTCGCTTCTGGCCGCACTTCCACTCCGCGTATTTGTCCTACCTGTTCTGCTAGCGGCACAAAAATTTCTGGCGGCATCGCTTGCTTGATCCGCACCGGTCTGTAGGATAGAGGATCGACCTCTTTTATTTTTTGTAAAATTTCTTTGGCCGGGATTTTAACCAGCGGACTTAACTTTTCTGCTGTTACTTTCCACTGTTCCGGCGTTTGTTCTTTCGGCCACAAATAGACCGATCGAGCTAAATTGTTTCCCGCTAGCAGTTTGCCTTTGCGATCGACAATATGTCCGCGATTTGCCGGCATTGGCACTAGGCGAACGCGATTGTTTTCGGCTCGTTCCCGGTTTTGCTTCCCTTGTACCAGTTGCAATTCCACTAGCCGACTAGCGTGCAGGCTCAGCAAAGCGGTTGCCAGCAGCATTAATACGATCGCCCGGTGCATCGGACGCGACTGTTTCTTAGGAGTTTCCCCCAGAGTTTTGTCACAAGAGCGAAATCCAGAGAGCGAAGAAATTTGTCGTTGCATCATTCTATAAGTAGATGTCAAATCCTAGATTTTAGATTCTTGATTGTCAATTGTGCAGTATACAGCATCAGACCTAGGCGATCGTCTTAGTTCTCAGTCATTAGTTCTTAGTTCTTAGTTCTTAGTTCTTAGTTCTTGGGAATTGGCCAAACAGGCTAAACAGGGCATTGTTAACTGTTGACTGTTGACTGTTAACCGTTAACTACTGCTGACTGCTGACTGCTGACTGCTGACTAATGACTAATGACTGCTGACTGCTGACTGCTGACTAATGACTAATGACTGCTGACTAATGACTAATGACTGCTGACTGCTGACTAATGACTGCTGACTGCTGACTAATGACTAATGACTGCTGACTAATGACTAATGACTGCTGACTGCTGACTAATGACTGCTGACTGCTGACTGCTGACTGCTGACTGCTGACTGCTGACTAATCGTCCAAGCACCAAGAAATAGCCAGCACAATTAAGATCAGGCTCAGCCAATTAGGGAAGTGCAGCCAGCCGAATATATCGACAGGTAACATTATTAAAACCCATGTCAAGAGGGAACCGATCGTCAACAGCAAAGCCAGAATTATCATATCGAGCATCTTGAGAGCGTATAATTTCGGATGTGAGCCGATCGCGTGTGGCAGAACTCGGAGTGGCACCATCGAGGGCGATCGCACGTGTCACGGTTCCGATGATAGTAATCACGAACAACAGCCAGAAGGTTTTTCACTCAATTAAACAAAAATTGTTCTTCCTCTGGAAGTTCCGATTCTGGGGACTCAGACGAGTAAATTCTGAGTTGTAATTTTAAGTTGTGACACAGGAGTATTGCCATGTGGTTCGATCGGCCAGTCCATTTCAAAAACAGTGCGCTCTTAGCTGCGATCGGCGCGATCGCCGCCCTACCAGTTTTAGCAGAAACAGCCAACTTCGGCACTTTAAATTTATCGCGAGGTTTTGACTCCCCAACAGCAATGTTGAGAGGTTCCACAGGCGGATCGTACTCTCTCTCTGCCATTGCCAACACCGATCGCCACAAAAACAAATGTTTGGGTTTTGCCACTCCTACTCCCGACCACATCATAGTCTTGCAGCAAAACTTTTCCAAACTCGCAATCCAAGTCAACAGCGGAGGGAAGGACACAACCTTAGTCGTACAAGGCCCCGGTAACAGCCTGCGCTGCGGAGACGATACAGGTCAAAATAAAGATGCCAGCATAGTTGATTCAGACTGGCAAGCAGGATCTTACAGAATTTGGGTCGGTACTCTCGAAGCCGGAGTCAAGTCTAACTATACAATCTCACTACAGGAATAGAACGCAGCCACGCTGTGGGATGGACACGCTAAAATATTCTACATCCTAAAATTTTTCTCCCGATCGCCCGATCGCCCGATCGCTAATATCATGTCCGTTCGATTAGATTGGTTCCTAGCGCGGACTTAAGTCCGGGCTACGAACCGTTGGTGTTGTAACAATCGACCGAACACGATCTAACTTCCCCGATCGAGTAAAATTGTAAAATTGAAAGTGGCGTGTTTAACCAAAATTGGGAACTCCGAAAGTGCTTCATACCCTTAAAGCTGACTTCAGTATAATTTTCGACCGCGACCCAGCCGCTCGCAACTGGCTGGAAGTATTATTTTGTTACCCAGGTCTTCAGGCCCTAGTGCTGCACCGCCTCGCACACTGGCTTTATTTACTGGGACTTCCCCTAATCCCCCGCTTGATTTCTCACATTGCTCGGTTTTTGACAGGAATAGAAATTCACCCCGGTGCAACGATCGGCAAAAGCGTCTTCATCGACCACGGTATGGGGGTTGTCATCGGCGAAACAGCAATAATCGGCGATTTTGCCCTAATTTATCAAGGTGTCACCCTAGGAGGCACAGGCAAAGAAAGCGGCAAGCGTCACCCTACCGTCGGCGAAAACGTAGTTGTCGGTGCCGGGGCCAAGGTACTAGGAAACCTGCTAATTGGCAACAACGTTCGCATCGGCGCAGGTTCCGTAGTCCTGCGCGATGTACCCTCAGACTGCACCGTGGTAGGGATTCCCGGCCGCATCGTATATCGATCGGGAGTGCGCGTCAATCCCCTAGAACACGGCAGTTTGCCAGATTCCGAAGCTGTAGTAATTCGCTCTTTGCTCGATCGCATCGAATCCCTCGAACAGCAAGTAAAAAGTTTGATTCCTCAAGAATCTCTCTCCTTAACTTCTGTTCCCAATTCCCATTCAGCATTTCAAACTTCAAACAAAACCAGCAATGTAGCCCTAGCTGAAAAAACCGAAGTTGCCGCCGCTTGTCAGTTAAAAGATAAAGCAATTCAAGAATTTTTCGACGGCACCGGCATCTAAAAATTTAATTAGTCATTAGTCAGTAGTCATTAGTCAGCAGTCATTAGTTATTAGTTATTAGTCATTGGGAATTGGGAATTGGTAATTGGAATTGGGAATTGGAATTGGGAATTGGGAATTGGTTACTAATGACTAATGACTGAGAACTACTGACTAATGACTACTGACTAAGGACTACTGACTAATAACTTCTTTTTCACGGATTGACCGATCGCACAAACCAATTTCCATCCCCATCGTGCCCGTAAAGCGATCTGTTCTGCGGTTCTCCCCGCAACTCCAAAAAATCCACCGTTTCCGGTTCCAACAACAGCAAACAAAAATTCGGCAGCGGCTCGCGAGCATCTGGGGAAGCAGAATCAAAAGCACCAGCATCCGCCTTATCTTCCCCCGGTGCAGGCCAAGCAAATTGATCTCGAGCAGCCTCAGAAAGCTCCTGCCAAGCTGTGCGGCGCGCTGTCAACAACTCGGAATCTGCATCGTCTTGCCGCACCAAAATCAGTTGTCCAGCAATCCGAAATTGTTCCCGAGTTTTAGGGAAATACCAGCAAATCTCCCCCCAAGGATAGAGGTCAATTTCCTCCGCCTTCTGACTGCGAATATCAGTAATAAACTTCAACTGATTAGTATCTCCTAAAAAGCCTCGAAACACCACAGTGCGGTTAGCCGGACGACCAGTGGCGCGAACGGTTGCTAATTGCAAGTAGCGAGCAAAAGCCAGACTGCGGTTGCGGTGGAGAGCTCGCGCTAAGGGCGATCGCCAAAGTGCTAAAGTCATAATTAATAACCTATCATATTAGTTAGTAGTCATCAGTCATTAGTCATTAGTCAGTAGTCATTAGTCATTAGTCATTAGTCATCAGTCATCAGTCCTCAGTCAGTAAGCTGTTGCGGCATTTAAATTCTATGTCAAATGCGCGACAACTTAGTCATCAGTCATCAGTCCTTAGTCCTTAGTCCTTAGTCACTAGGAATAGGAAATGATAACTGACAACTGACAACTAACTACTGACAACTGACAACTAACTACTGACAACTAAGAGTACCCGCACGGGCCACCGCCCCTACCAACTGACTAATGACTAATGACTGGTGACTAATGACTAATAACGAATGACTAATGACTGCTGACTAATGACTCTTCTTTCTGCTATAGGTAATTTTATGTCAAATGCACTCTCAAAACTCAAAACTATTGAAACTCCCCACAGCGGCTACCACTGGGACGGCAGTTCCCGGCGCTTTTTTGAAGGCTGGTACTACCGAATAACATTACCAATTCACGGACAATCCTTTGCCTTTATGTATTCCATCGAAGACCCCAGAGGCGGTCAACCATACAGCGGCGGTGCTGCCCAAATTCTCGGCCCCAAAGATAGCTATTTGTGCCGCACCTTCCCCGATGTAGAAAAGTTTTGGGCGCACCGAGAAAGCTTGGGTTTCGGGCATTGGGGCAAGACAGATTTACAAATGAAACCCGAATATTTAGAGCCGCAAATGTTCGACAGCCACGTCCAAGAAGGCTATCAAGCTACTGCTACGTTGAATCAAGGTTATCTGCACGATCCGGGAAGCAGCAGTCACTGTTTTTGGCAGTACGAAATCAAACCAGTTTACGGCTGGGGAAACTCTCAGGAACTCCAGAAATCTACAGCGGGAATGTTATCTTTTTTACCTGTATTTGAGCCTGGATGGCAAATTTTAATGGCTCACGGTTTAGCCACGGGCTGGATAGATTGGAACGGCCAACGCTACGAATTTACAGATGCTCCCGCTTACAGCGAAAAAAACTGGGGCGGTGCTTTTCCGCAAAAGTGGTTTTGGATTAATTGCAATTGTTTTCAAGGTGAAAGCGATTTGGCTGTCACTGCTGGCGGCGGCAAGCGGGGCGTGCTGTGGTGGATGGAATCGGTGGCAATGATTTGTCTGCATTACCGAGGCAAATTTTACGAATTTGTGCCTTGGAATTCTCAAGTTACTTGGAATATTGAACCTTGGGGAAGCTGGAAAATGCAGGCGAGAAACAGCCAGTTTGAAGTTGAGTTAACTGGTACTGCAAGTTCTCAGGGTACTTATGTGCGAACTCCTACTGAAAAAGGCATGGCTTTTTGCTGCCGGGATACGACGCACGGTGATTTGCGGTTGCAACTGCGAGAGTTGTTGGGGGGAAATGTCGATCGCAATGGCAAGCAGCGTTATAAAATTATTTTAGAGGCTCAAAGTTCTTTATCTGGTTTGGAAGTTGGCGGCGGGCCTTGGGATGAAGTTTGGCGATCGAATTAAGTTAGTAGTCAGTAGTCATTAGTCAGTGGTCATTAGTCATTAGTCATTTTAGCCGCTCGCGAAGTCGAAGGCTAGTCATTAGTCAGTGGGCATTAGTCATTGGGCATTGGCCAAACAGGGCATTGGGCATTGGTGCTGTCCCCCCGATCTTTCCGTCCAACGTCAGCAGTCAGCAGTCAGTTAACATTAGTAAAACAGCCATGATAAAAATACTCGGTTTACAATTAGAAAAATTCTACCGCAACCAACAATTACCACCAACTCTCAAAAGAATTTTGGGACTCATGTTATGTTTGGGTGCAATCTTAATACCTGCGACAATTGCCAATGCTGGCGATTTGTCTCGCCAACCTATCACCGAAATTAATGTTAGCTTGGGTAACGAAGCTGGAGAACTCAAATTTTTCCCCAATCAGCTAGAATTTGAATCTGGTAAGCGCTATAAATTAGTGCTGAAAAATCCCAGTCCGCAGAAACATTATTTCACTTCCAAAAATTTTGCAGATGCGAGTTGGACTCAAAAAGTTGAAGCTGGTAATGTAGAAGTTAAAGGAGCTATTCACGAACTGGAACTTAAATCAGGGGCTGTGGCAGAATGGTTGTTTGTGCCGGTGAAATCGGGAAGTTACAACCTTCGCTGTACCGTAGCGGGACATACTGAGGCGGGGATGGTTGGCAAAATTGCGATCGCCTCTTAATCCTCCTATCCCATAGTTGAGACTAGCAGAGAATTCAATCTCAGACTGCATTAGACCTCTTACAAAAGTCAAATTCACCCCCCGCAAGTCCCCCCTCCCGCGGGGAGCAACAAGAATAATCTTGCTCCCTCCCCGCGGGAGGGGAGGGTTGGGGTGGGGTACTTTGGATTTTTGCAAGAGTTTTATTGAATTATGTGCGTCTATCTGTGTCTATCCGCTGGAAATCGGCAGTTAACAGATCGAATATTTATGCCGATCGAGTTTAGCTTCAGCGGATATCGTATTGCTTGAAGATTAATTAGCCACAAAAAGTCGAACTTTCGGGCTTCTACAGACTTTTAAGTAGACTCTAGCGGAGCCATTGTCAGTCCAGCACGGCTCAATTGCATATGATAAAGTTCTGCTTGTTCTTGCGGGCCAACCCAGACGGTGGCTTGGCCTTCGTTGTGAATTTGGTTGGCGAGATCCCAAGCTCGATCGCTCGTCATCCCTGGAATGTATTTCGTCAAACATTCCACTACGTGCTGAAATGTATTGAAATCGTCGTTGAGGACTATTACCCGATAGTTAGGATAAGGCTTGCGGGTAACTTGACTTGATCGAACGGGTGCTATGGTTGGTGAAGAGGTCATCGCGCGAACAGCCACTGAAACTACAAAATTCGTACAATAGTTACCTCTTCAACTATATCACAATTTCTGAACTTTAAAACCGCCCATTGCAAATAGATCGACTTTGGCGATTTTCGAGGGCGATTTTTTGATTTGAGATTTGAGGACAAAGAAACCGGGTTTTCAGGAAATTGAGGGTTTCTACCCACGATTTTGGTTGAAAAACCCGGTTTCCGATCGATCGTTAGATGCAGTACAGCTTATCCAATTACAGTTAACTCTCGATCGACCCCAGAAGTGTTGGTGTCAGAGTATGCTTGCAACAGAAGTTGCTTTAAATCTTCAATCAGCGGATAGCGGGGGTTTGCTCCGGTGCATTGATCGTCAAAAGCGCGATCGGCCATTTCCTCAACGCGAGCAAAAAAGAAATCATCACTCATTCCCTGACTGGCGATCGCCTCCTGAATCGTGCTAGGAATATCTACCTGACGCTTCAAATCTTCCACCGCTGCGATCAAGTTCTCAACTTTCTCATCTAGTGTCTCCCCGCCCAAATTCAGATAATCCGCAATTCGCGCATAACGCCACTTGCTGTTAGGATACTTATTCTGAGAAAAAATCGCTTGTTTGAACGGAACATCCGTTGCATTGTAGCGAATTACATGGGAAATCATCAGCGCGTTCGCTAAACCGTGAGGGACGTGACAAGTTGCACCTAATTGGTGAGCCATTGAGTGACAAACCCCCAGAAAAGCGTTCGCAAATGCCATCCCGGCGATCGTAGCAGCATAATGTACTTTCTCCCGCGCTTTCGGATCGTTAGCACCATTTTTGTAAGCGCTGGGCAGGTATTTAAACAGCAAACGAATCGCTTCTAAAGCCAAACCATTTGTATACTCAGAAGCCAACACAGAAACATAAGCTTCTAAAGCGTGAGTCAGCGCATCAACGCCACCATAAGCAGTCAGTTTCCGGGGCATATTCAGCGTAATTTCTGGATCGACAATCGCCATACTCGGAGTCAGAGCATAATCAGCCAGCGGATACTTAATCCCCGATTTCTCATCGGTAACAACCGCAAAAGGCGTAACTTCCGAACCCGTTCCCGAAGTAGTTGGAATTGCCACCATAAGTGCCTTTGAACCCAAAGGAGGCAGTTCGTATACCCGCTTGCGAATATCCATAAACCGCATCGCCAATCCTTCAAACTCAATTTCTGGATGCTCGTACATCAGCCACATTACCTTAGCAGCATCCATCGGCGAGCCACCACCAAAAGCAATAATTACATCGGGATGGAAACTATTGCAAATTTCTAAACCTTTGCGAACAGTAGCAAGGGAAGGATCGGGTTCCACATCATAAAATGTATAATGAGCGATGCCGATTTCTTCCAAACTATCTGTGACTTCCTTAATCAATCCCAATTCAAACAAAGGTTTATCCGTCACAATCAAAGCACGTTTCTTACCTGCAAGATCCCTCAAAGCTACAGGAATGCAGCCAGACTTAAAATAAATCTTGGGAGGAATGCGGAACCAGAGCATATTTTCGCGCCGTTCTGCTACAGTTTTGATATTCAGCAAGTGATGGGGTGTCACGTTGACAGAAATCGAATTATCGCCCCAGCTACCGCAACCGAGAGTAAGGGAGGGATCGAGGCGGAAATTGTACAAATCGCCGATCGCACCTTGAGAAGAAGGCGTATTAATCAGCACCCGCGAAGTCTCTAGTTTGCTTTCAAAATAACGAATGTGCTTCTGATTTTGCGGAGCAGTGTAGAGTACAGAAGTATGGCCGTGTCCGCCAAAAATTATCAGCGCTTCAGCTTTGTCTACTGCTTCAGTAAAATCCTTGGCGCGGTACATTGCGAGAATCGGCGAAAGTTTTTCACAAGCAAAGGGTTCTTCTTTACCTATCGCCTCCACTTCTCCAATCAAAACCCTGATGTTTGACGGCACTGAAAAACCAGCAATTTCCGCCACTTTTTGCACCGATTGTCCGACAATTTCAGCATTCAATCGACCATCAATTAAGATTACCTGCCGCACTTTTTCCCGTTCTTGTGCATTGAGGAAATAAGCACCCCGCTTGATAAATTCTAGTTGCACCGCATCGTACACTTCATCCACAACAACTACCGATTGTTCCGAAGCACAAATCGTGCCGTTGTCGAAAGTTTTGCTGAGCAAAATTGAGCTAACAGCCATTTGGATGTGGGCGGTTTCATCGATGATGGCCGGAGTATTTCCCGCGCCCACACCGAGAGAAGGATGTCCTGAAGAGTAGGCCGCTTTTACCATTCCCGGCCCGCCAGTTGCCAAAATTAGTTTGATATCGTGGTGCTGCATCAAAGCTTGGGAAAGTGGCACAGTTGGCTCGTCAATCCAGCCAATAATATCCGGTGGTGCTCCAGCAGCTACAGCAGCATCGAGGATGATTTTTGCCGCCGCAGCGGTGCAGGATTTGGCGCGGGGATGGGGAGAAAATATAATGCCATTTCTCGTCTTGAGCACGATTAAAGACTTAAAGATGGTGGTGGAAGTCGGGTTAGTTACAGGGACGATTCCCGCCAGCAGTCCCACGGGTTCGGCAATGCGTTCGTAGCCAAAATGGCGATCGGACTCGATGATACCGCAAGTCTTGTCGTTTTTATATTTGTTGTAAATCATTTCCGAGGCAAAATGATTTTTGATTGCCTTATCCTCGATGACTCCCATTCCCGATTCTTTAACTGCTGCTTTGGCTAAGGGAATGCGGGCGGCATTAGCGGCTAAAGCTGCTTGCTTGAATATGCGATCGACTTGTTCTTGAGTGTAGGTAGCAAATTCAGCTTGGGCTGCTTTCACTTTTTGAATTAGCACTTCTAATTCATCTAAATTCGTAACTTTCATGGTTTTTTTCCTGCTATTAGTGTTTTTGACTTCTTCCTTTTTCCTCACTCTTGAACGCATCAAGACCAAAGAAACCTGTTTTTTTACTTAATCTGCGGGTTCCAGCGAAGGATTTTCATAAAAAAAACCAGTTTCTGACCACCCGTGCGTCCAAGACTATTCCTTCTTCCTTGTTCCTTCTTTTCACCCTGAGCGAAGCCGAAGGGCCTTGTTCCTTATTCCTTGTTCCTTGTTCCTGATGACGTTGGACGGAAAGCTCGGAGGCGACAGCAAAACATGACTAATGACTAATGACTAATGACTAATGACTTCTTCCTTATTCAATAATTATATACCGCTAGCTCCGATCGCATAAATGCCGCGACTGCTAAAAATATCAACAGTTTGTTGGACGAGTTCCGGTGAAGCTGGAGGTGTATCTTTGAGTTGGTAATCCAGTTTTAATTGTTCCCATTTGTATTCTCCCATTTTATGAAATGGTAATACTTCTACTTTTTCCACATTAGTCAGATTGGCAATAAAATCCGCTAGTTTTTCTATGTTTTCGATGGCATCTGTGAGGTGAGGAACTAAAACGAATCGAATCCAAGTCGGTTTGCCAATTTCGCTGAGATATTTGGCCATTGCTAAAGTAGGCTCGATGGAAACGTTGGTGACTTTGTAATACACTTCGGGAATGTAGGATTTGATGTCCAACAAAACCAGATCGGTCATTTCCAGAACCGGTTTAGCAAGTTCTAAAACACAGAATCCTGATGTGTCTAGGGCTGTATGCAACCCCATTTGATGACAGCGGCTAAAGATTTCTCTGACAAAATCTGGCTGCATCAAGGGTTCGCCGCCGCTGACTGTAACGCCTCCTTTCCGCAGGTAGGATTTACATTTGGTAATTTGATCGATTAAATAATCGACGGTTACTTCTTTACCATCGTGGGAATTGCGACAGTCGGGATTGTGACAGTAAAGACAGCGTAAGGGACAGCCTTGGGTGAAGACGATAAACCGGATTCCGGGGCCATCGACGGTACCAAAAGTTTCGATTGAATGAATGCGACCAATTCCAGACATTGATTTGGTTTTGAATTTTGCTTGGTTTCAACTCCGCTCAGCCAGCGGTTAAATTGTTAACTGAGCGAAGTCGAAGTTTGAGTTTGGGCTTTGCTCAGACACCGTTTAGGTTGGTGGCTGAGCGAAGTCGAAGCTATACCCGTTCGTGGAAGGTGCGTTTAATCACATCTAATTGCTGTTCGCGGGTAAGTTTGATGAAATTAACCGCATAACCGGAGACGCGAATTGTTAGCTGCGGATATTTTTCGGGATGTTCCATCGCATCTAGTAATGTTTGCCGATCGAGCGCGTTAACATTAATGTGATGGCCGCCATCGTGGAAGTAACCGTCTAACAGACCAACTAGGTTATTAGTCCGATCGCCTTCCATTCTGCCCAAGGCTGCTGGTAGAATCGAAAAAGTATTCGATATGCCATCTTGACAATCGCTGTAAGGCAGTTTGGCGACAGAAGATAAGGATGCGATCGCTCCACAGGAATCTCGCCCGTGCATCGGGTTAGCACCGGGAGCAAAGGGTTCGCCTGCTTTACGTCCGTCGGGAGTGCTACCAGTTTTTTTGCCGTACACTACGTTAGAGGTAATCGTGAGTACCGATTGAGTCGCTACAGCGCCGCGGTAGGTTTTGTGCTGGCGAATTTCGTTCATGAAGCTTTGCACGAGTTCGATGGCTAGACTGTCTGCGCGATCGTCATTATTGCCGTATTTTGGATATTCGCCTTCCGTCGAGTAATCCACTGCTAAACCTTGCTCGTTGCGAATCACCTTAACTTTAGCGTATTTAATCGCCGAAAGTGAATCCGCCACCACAGACAATCCGGCAATTCCACAGGCCATTGTCCGATAAACATCGCGATCGTGCAAGGCCATTTCTAGGCGCTCATAGCAGTATTTGTCGTGCATATAGTGAATGACATTCAGCGTATTGATATAGGTTTTTGCCAACCACGCCATCATGTCATGGAACCGCGCTTTCACCTCGTCATAATCGAGATATTCGGAAGTAATTGGTGGAAATTGCGGCGCAATTTGGTCGCCAGATTTCTCATCTATACCGCCGTTGATTGCATAGAGCAAAGTCTTAGCTAAGTTAACTCGCGCTCCAAAAAACTGCATTTGCTTACCAATTCGCATCGCGGAGACGCAACAGGCGATCGCATAATCGTCGCCGTAGTCAGGACGCATTAAATCGTCGTTTTCGTACTGAATCGAACTGGTATCGCTGGATATTTTTGCACAAAATTCCTTGAAGCTTTCCGGCAAGTTTTCCGACCACAAAACGGTAAGGTTAGGTTCTGGCGCAGTACCGAGATTTAAGAGAGTATGCAGGAATCGGAAACTGTTGCGAGTTACCAATGTTCTCCCGTCCTTGCTCATACCGCCAATCGCCTCTGTTACCCAAGTTGGATCGCCAGAGAACAGTTGGTTGTAGTCGGGAGTTCGCAAAAACCGCACCATGCGGAGTTTCATTACAAAATGGTCGATTAGTTCTTGCAATTCCTGTTCGGAACTGGTGCCACTTTGCAAATCGCGCTCGAAATAAATGTCTAGAAACGTGGATACACGGCCGAGGGACATCGCCGCCCCGTTTTGTTCTTTCACTGCTCCCAAGTAGCCAAAATACAGCCACTGGACAGCTTCTCGTGCATTGGCCGCCGGCTTGCCAATATCAAAGCCGTAGTTAGCAGCCATTTCTTTCAACTCAAACAAGGCGCGAATTTGCTCGGATAACTCTTCGCGCAAACGAATTGTTCCCTCGTCCATCGCTGCTAGTTCGAGGGATTCTTGCTGGTGTTTCTTATCATCAATTAGGCGATCGACACCGTACAAAGCAACGCGCCGATAGTCACCGATGATCCGCCCGCGTCCGTAGGCATCGGGCAAACCTGTGATGATACCAGAACGTCTCGCCAGACGCATGGAGCGGGTGTAAACATCGAAGACACCATCGTTGTGTGTTTTGCGATATTTCGTAAATATTTCTTCTGTTTGTGTATCGAGTTGATAACCGTAAGCTTCTAAACCTGCCTTGACCACGCGAATTCCGCCGAAGGGCATAATCGCGCGTTTCAAAGGTCGATCGGTTTGCAAACCTACTATTTGTTCTAACTCGCGATCGATGTATCCTGCTGCATGAGCTACGATCGATGTGGGTAATTTTGTATCAACATCCAACACACCTTTTTCGCGCTCTTGCTTCATTAGTTCCAGAACTTTTTGCCAAAGCTGCTGGGTTTTTTCGGTTGGTGCTGCGAGAAATTCTGCATTCCCTTCGTAGGGGGTGTAATTCTTTTGAATGAAGTCTCTAACGTTGACTTCTTTTGTCCAACTGCCTTCTGTAAAGCCCTGCCATTCTACAAACATAGCTTTCTTTCGCCTCAATTTTTTGTTAGCGATCTTTTTTTATTCTTTGACCGCTAAATCTAGCATATCTTAAATTTGCAAATTTTTAATAGCTTTTTTGCCCTTTGTGACAAAAGTTTACTCTGCGATTTTCTGGAAAAATTAAAATAGATAGTATCCAGAAACTCCTCTGGAGTTTTTGATGAGATTATGATAAAATTGGATTATGAGCTAACACTTTGACAACAACAATGTTGTTTAATGGCTGCTTGGTCGGAAACGTGCAATCAGATTTTGTTGTAACAGGAATTTGGCAAGTGACACCATCAGTAGGGTGCGTTAGTGAAAAAAAAACAAATTTTTGGTACCAACCTTAAAACTAACGCACCCGGAGATCCTATTTAAAATGTGACAATTACGTAAGTAAGATGTCCAAACAGCGACTGGAGCGAGATCGAGAACCAGCCGAACTAGCGGAACTAGCCGCAAAATAGTTCGGATTTGATGCGGTAATTGTTCAGTAAATTCACTTGATTAAACTTCAAATAACGCTGGTTCGGCTGGTTCCGTCAGTATTATTACTGCTCTCCTAGATGACTGAGCTGTGAGAGCATTTAGATTGTGTATGGCGATCGAGCACCAGAGGAGAAAAAGGAAGCTATAAAGGCTTCCTTCGACCGCGCTCTTAGGACAAGTTGCTCTTCGGATAAAAAGGAGAGTGAATTTGACGATTTTCGCTCGATTATCGAAATATACAATTTAAATGCAGAATAGCTTAAAGCCTTCTTGGTTCTTGTTTCTTGGTTCTGCTTTCTGGTTTATTGCTTCTACCGACAGCAAAGCAACATTAATGGCCGATCAATTGAACTAGGGTATTATGCAGATAAATTCAATGAATCACAGCACTGCGAGCGATCCGGCTCACGATATTTGGAAAGAACAGCGTCACGAACTCGATCGCATTTTTCATCCTCGCTCCGTGGCTGTTATCGGCGCAACAGAGAGAGAAGGAAGTGTCGGACGCACTCTCCTGTGGAATTTGATTAGCAATCCCTTTGGCGGAACAGTTTTTCCGGTGAATCCCCAGCGCCACAGCGTCCTGGGGCTCAAGTCTTATCCTGACATTGCTAGCGTCCCGGAAGTAGTGGATTTGGCGGTGATTGCTACGCCTGCGACTGTTGTACCGCAAGCAATCCGCGAATGTATCGCTGCTGGGGTGAAAGGGGCAGTGATTGTTTCTGCTGGTTTTAAAGAAATTGGCCCGGCAGGCGTTGCGCTAGAACAGGAAATTATGGCTGCAGCGCGTCTGGGCGGAATGCGGATTATCGGCCCCAATTGTCTCGGCGTGATGAATCCTGTTCTCGGGCTCAATGCTACTTTTGCAGGTACGATCGCCCGTCCGGGTAATGTAGCCTTCATCAGTCAAAGTGGCGCCCTCTGTACTTCGATTCTCGATTGGAGTTTGGGAGAAAATGTCGGTTTTAGCACTTTTGTGTCGATCGGCTCTATGCTCGATGTCGGTTGGGGCGATCTGATCGAGTATTTTGGGGACGACCCCCACACCAAAAGTATTGTTTTATACATGGAATCGATGGGTGATGCTCGATCGTTCCTGTCCGCCGCCCGCCCAGTGGCGATCGACAAACCGATCATCATTCTCAAGGTGGGACGTACCGCCGCCGCCGCCGCCGCCGCCGCTTCCCATACGGGAGCTTTGACCGGCAGCGATGACGTGCTCAACGCTGCTTTCCGCCGCTGTGGCGCCTTGCGGGTACATACGATTTCCGATTTGTTCGACATGGCAGAAATTCTGGCCAAGCAACCGCGACCGCAGGGCAACCGCCTATCGATCGTCACCAATGCAGGAGGCCCAGGGGCGATCGCCACTGATGCCTTAATTAGCGGCGGCGGTGCCCTGGCAGAGCTGGCACCGGAGACGCTGCAGCAGCTTGATGGGTTTTTGCCGCCTCAGTGGAGCCATCAAAACCCGATCGATATTTTGGGCGATGCTAGTAGCGATCGCTACGCCAAAACTATAGAAGTTGTCGCTTCCGATCCCAATAGTGACGGATTGTTGGTCATCCTCACACCCCAAGCGATGACAAATCCCACCAAAACCGCAGAAGAATTAAAGTCCTACAGCAAACTCGGAAAGCCCTTATTAACAAGCTGGATGGGCGGTGCAGAAGTTTTAGCAGCAACGGAAATTCTCAATCAGGCCAAAATTCCGACTTTCCCCTATCCCGATACGGCCGTCAGGTTATTCAATTATATGTGGCGGTACAGCTACAACCTGCGCGCTATCTACGAAACGCCTTCTCTGGCGGCTGATTCGGATCTCTGGAGTCCCGATCGACCGACGATCGCTAAGATTTTGACTTCTGCACGCACCAACGATCGCCCTCTGTTAACAGAGTACGAATCAAAGCAGTTACTCTCTGCTTATGGGATTCCCACCATCGCCACATCCATAGCCACCAGCGATCGCGAAGCTGTGGAAATTGCCGATCGTCTCGGTTATCCTGTGGTGCTAAAACTCCATTCTGAGACGATTACTCACAAAACCGATGTGGGGGGCGTACAACTAAACTTAGGCGATGCTAAGGCTGTAATTAGTGCCTTTGAGGCGATCGCCCAGCGGGTACGGGCGATCGATCCTGCTGCGTTTCTCGGTGTCACTGTGCAGCCGATGGTGCGTTTGGAAGGCTACGAACTAATTTTGGGTAGCAGTATCGACCCCCAATTTGGGCCAGTTATGCTGTTTGGTTCCGGCGGACAATTAGTGGAAGTCTTTCAGGATCGATCGCTAGCACTGCCACCTTTAAATACCACCCTAGCGCGGCGGATGATGGAGCAAACGCGCATCTACAAAGCTTTGCAAGGAGTGCGCGGGCGATCGGCAATTGACCTAGAAAAACTCGAACAGTTATTAGTTCGTTTCAGTCAACTGATTGTCGAGGAACCTCAGATTGCCGAGATAGATATTAATCCGCTGCTGGTTTCTCCAGAAGGTGCGATCGCCCTCGATGCCCGCGTTGTGCTCCAGACCACAGAAAACACCATTTCACCTGCGATTCGCCCCTATCCGGTGCAATACGTTCAACAATGGTCAACAGATAGTTCCATTACCATCCGTCCGATTCGCCCGGAAGATGAGCCGCTGATGGTGCTGTTTCATCAAGAGCTTTCCGAAGAGAGCGTGTATTTGCGCTACGCTCATATGGTAAATTTAAAGCACCGCATCGCTCACGAACGTTTGACCCGGAGTTGTTTTATTGACTACGATCGAGAAATGCTGTTAGTAGCCGATCGCAAAGACCCCGAAACCTCAGAACACCAGATTTTGGGAGTAGCACGTCTCAGCAATCTGCACGGCAAAAACGAAGCCGAATTTGCCCTGATCGTCCGCGATAGCTATCAGGAGCGGGGTTTGGGAACAGAATTATTGAGGCTGCTGCTGCAAATTGGTCGCGAAGAGAAATTAAATGCGATCGTCGGCTACATTCTCACTAGCAACTACAAGATGCAGAGCCTCTGTGAAAAAATAGGATTTGAACTGAAACCAGAGCGAGGTGAAGGAATGTTGAAAGCTGTTTTTGTCTACTAGCTCATCCAGTCTTACGCGCGCACTCTATTCGATCTCAAACAAGATGGAGGAGTGCGATCGCTTAATTCGTAATTCGCGATCGGACAAACTGATTATAATGTGAATTACTTTT
Organism: Microcoleus sp. CZ3-B2; assembly: GCF_036705055.1. NCBI lineage: Bacteria > Bacillati > Cyanobacteriota > Cyanophyceae > Oscillatoriales > Microcoleaceae > Microcoleus > Microcoleus sp. CZ3-B2. The sequence continues at coordinate 89,514 of NZ_JAUBTN010000005.1, forward strand.
TGGTAGTGTAGTGATTAGACCTCTTGCAAAAATAACTAGGACGGGTTCTCCGGCTCCTTCCATAATAAAAAATGTTGCTCGTGGAACAAGCCGGAAAGCCTGTTCCACAATTTGATTAAAAGCACTTTTGCAAGAGGTAAATTGATAATTTATGTTAATTTACTTGCTCATACCTGTATGAAAAAAACTATCGCCATCATTTCACTGCTATTAAATGTCATTCTCTTAACAGGGATTTTAGAATTTACGATAAAGAAGGGGTATTTAGGTAGATTTTTAGTCATGTTTAATGCAAATTCCATCGGATTATCGACAGACACCCTAAGTTCTAGTTCTTGGTGGCTAGATGAAGTTGATTATCAACTATATCTGACTAAAAACACTCAAATTAATGCTTGCATTTGGGGCGATTCTATCACCTCTGGGCTGGGAAATACAATGGGTCAAGATACTTTTAATTTTGCCTTGCCCGGAATGTCAACAATTTCTCTGATCGAACAGCTAAAACTCTTAACTGCGGCTAACGTTAAATGTAATACATCAATTATTGCGATCGGTACTAATGATGCGGGTTATCGAATAAATGATCCACAATTTGTTAACAATATGCAGGAAATTATCCGCACTGTCAGAACAAAAATGAACACCAAAAAAGTAGTGTTAATCCCTGCTTTTTACTCAACGATTGAAGCCAGCCATGATATCACACTAGCGGGTTCTTTGGAAAGAGTGAAAAGCATTCAAGCCTTGACTCGTCAAGTGGCAGCGACAGATAAGTTATTGATAGTAGAAAAAGAAATTCAGCCCCTGTACGAAGGGACAGTATTGAAAGATCAGGTAACAACAGATGGCGTTCACCTTGACTCAGAAGGCAGACAAATTTATCGAAGAGCCTTATTAAAAATACTGAAGGGGGGATAACCAATACGGTTCACTTAAGTCAACGTAGGGTGCGTCGCCAAAAACAACTCTCGCCCTAGAACACCAGATTAAACGAGCGATGCACCCTACAACTTAGAAATGAGAATTAAATAACTTCCAAATTTGATTGTTGTGGGATGGGCTAGAAGAAAAATGGAAATTATTTAATTCACAAACCTTATAACTTAAGTAAACCGTATTGGGGTTTGGATTGGAATGATTTAACCGCAGAGTACACAGAGTACACAGAGTCCGAGAATATATATCTGAATCATTCCGATGCTACCGGATTTGATATAACTTAAGGTTCTTTGAATTCCTCCAGTAGAATACGGGTTATCCGTAAACAGTCCCACAATTTTAGATTTCCTGTACGATAGCAACTGCCTTGGTAATACCATCTTCAGCTTGGATGTGCGCCGCCAATCTGGCGGCGCGTTGACGCATTGTTTGATCTGTAATAGCCTGTTGAATCGCTTGTATAAGTCGTTCAACTCAACAGCCTAAAGTTTTGCTAAAGCTCGATCGATATGCACTCTCATTTTTTCTGCCAAGATAGGGACATTGGGTTCTTGAAGGATACTTAGATGATCTCCAGGGATATCATATATATCTAATCCTTCAAGCAACAGTTCATTCCAGTTTTCCAAAGTGCTAAAGTGACTTTCCTCCATCGCCCGGAACAAAACTGCCCTGCCTGGGTAAGGCTGTGGCTTGTAACTATTGAAAGCGTACTGCCGAAACTCTAATAGAGGATCTACGCGATTATTATTAACATTATCACTGTTAATATTAGGAGTCGATTTAGTTTTCGATTTTCGTATTTTTTGGAACAAATATGAAATCCCTTGTTGGCGCAGCTTCTTGATATGAAAAGCCAGCTTCTGACTCAATGACAGTTGGTTTTTTCCTGGAATCGCACTATCCAAAAGAGCCAGTAAAGCTACTTCCTCACCCTGTAAATGAAGTTGATGTGCCATTTCAAAAGCTACTAAGCCACCTAAGGACTCACCCGCTAGGAGGTAAGGGCCTTTAGGCTGATGTTTTTGTATTTCTTTGAGGTAGCGAGTGGCCAGATATGGAATACTCACTGAAGGCGTTGGTGATTGGTCAAGTTTATTCCTTTGGAACATATTGACTTCCTCTTTGACATAGACTCCATAACAGGTTTGGTCTTTGCCGAGGTGTCTTGATAAATTATAGTAAAGGAATATGCCGTAAATAAAGAATAAAGGCAGTTTGGAACTACCTTTCTGAATCGTGACTAAAGCCTGCGAAGAAGACGAGAATCTTTGTTTGCGAAGGGTGTTAGCCAACTGCTGAATCGTTTGCGATTGGAAAAGGATAGGTAAAGGTAGCTCTTTATTGTAGGTTTTCTCTATTTCACGAATTAGGGATATCGCTAATAGGGAATGTCCTCCCATCTCGAAGAAATTATCTGTCGTACTGATGGGTGAAATATTCAATACTTCTTCCCAAATATTGACGAGTTGAACTTCCAAATCATCCTTGGGCTTGGCACTTTTTTCTGGCTTTTCTGGCTTTTCTTGAGTTGTAGGGGCGGGCAAATCTAGAGCCTTTTGAGTGGCGGGTATGATTGCTGCTTCGCGAGATTGTTCAGGTACAGGTAGAGCTTTACGATCTACCTTACCATTCGGTGTTAGAGGTAGAGCTTCCAAGAAAACGAAGATAGATGGCACCATATATTCTGGTACATACTCCTTGAGCAGACTTCGCAGTTCTTGGATGCTTGGGTTCGGATTTTTGAGAGCGACAATATAACCCACTAGACGCTTGTCGCCAGGAAAATCTTCCCTGACGATGACCACTGCCTGCTGCACGTTGGAATGTTTGACCAAAACAGACTCGATTTCACCGAGTTCGATCCGAAAACCGCGAATTTTGACTTGAAAATCTAGGCGACCTAAACACTCAATATTTCCATCGGGCAAATAACGTGCTAAGTCCCCTGTCTTATATATTCGTTCGGTTTCTCGAAAGGGATTAGGAATAAATCTCTCAGTGGTTAAATCGTCACGTTGCAAATAGCCTCGCGCTAATCCTGAACCACCAATATGTAATTCCCCAGCCACCCCAATGGGAACGGGTTGCAGGAGAGAATCTAAGATGTAGATATCGGTGTTGGCGATCGGCTTACCAATTAAAATTCGCTGTTCGGCGTCTTTGACTTGATAAACTGTTGACCAAACTGTTGTTTCCGTCGGCCCGTACATATTCCAAAGTTCTGTACCTTTGGTTAACAATTGGGCAGCCAATTCTTTGGGCATGGCTTCCCCACCGGAGAGGATTTTCAGCGGGAACTGACTTTCCCAACCCGATTCTATCAATAATCGCCAAGTCACTGGAGTCGCTTGCAGGATCGTAATGCCTAATTGGACGATCGTCCTTAATAACTTTCTGCCATCCATCGCAGCTTCCCGACTCAGGATGACAACCTGCGCTCCCACAGTCAGGGGTAAGTACAGTTCTAAGACTGCAATATCAAAAGAGAGAGTGGTGACAGACAGCAAAATATCCGCCTCACAGATCCCCGGTTGCTCGCGCATCGACTTTAAAAAATTGACTGCCCCACGGTGGAGAACTTGTACGCCTTTGGGCTTACCCGTAGAACCAGATGTGTAAATGACATAAGCCATATTTTCTGGGGTAACGCTGGCGATCGGCATTTCCTGACTCTCTTGGGCAATCAGTGGCCAATCCGTATCCAAACAGATGACCAATGCTTTTTTGGCTTCTTTGGCAGGCAGGCTATTCACAAGCTGCTGTTGTGTTAACAATACTTTGGCTTGGGAATTCTCGATCATGTATTCCACGCGATCGGGAGGGTAGTTGGGGTCTATGGGAACATAGGCTCCGCCCGCCTTCAGCACACCTAATAATCCCACAAGCATTTCGAGAGAGCGATCGACACAAATGCCCACTAAATCATCCGGCTTCACCCCTCTTTGTTGCAAATAGTGGGCCAGTTGATTAGAGCGTTGATGTAGTTCTTTGTACGTCAATGTTTGACCTTCAAAGGAAACCGCAATTTTCTCTGGCGTTACTTCTGCTTGTTGAGCTATTAACTGGTGCAGGCATAGCTCTTGCGACTCATCTTTTTGAGTCTGATTCCATTCCACAAGCAACAGATTTTTCTCTTGTTCTGGCAACAGCGGCAAGGCAGAAATCGATTGTTCTGGATGAGCCACAATCCCAGCCAACAAAATCTGGAAATGCTCGTTCATTCGTTCAATAGTTTCTGCATCAAACAAATCCGTGCTGTAGTACCAACTCCCCTCCAATCCTGCGCTGGTTGGTTTTAAGAATAAAGTTAAGTCAAACTTTCCTTCGTTGTTTTCAATCACCCACGGACTGGCTGTTAATCTTGACAGATCGATCCTTTGGAATGGAATATTTTCCTCAAAGACAAAGGTCACTTGAAACAGAGGGGAATAGCTTAAGTCGGGCTGGGGACAAAATTGATCGACCAATAAGCAATAGGGCACATCTTGATAGGCTTGCCCTAACAAAACAACTTTCCGCACTCGTCCCAGAAACTCTGGGAACGTGGGATTACCCGACATATCTGTACGAAGGGGGACGGCATTGAAAAAATTTTCTGCATTCACACGGCTCACAAAGGGGGAGCCAACAATCACGTCTTCCGTACCTGTATAGCGATAGAGCAAGATCTTAAACGCGGCTAACAGGGTTGTTGATAGGGCGACGCCTTCCTGGCCGCCCAATTGGCTGAGGGCTGTCGTGATTTCCCCAGAAATGCCAAAAGACAGAGAAGCTCCCTGGAGGGATTGCTCTGGGGGACGTGGCCGATCAGTGGGTAGGGGTAATAAAGGGGTGGCTCCCGCAAGTTGTTTTTGCCAATAGGCTAAGGAGTCTTGAAGGGGGAGCTTTCGTAGCTCTGACATCAGAGTTGTATAGGATGTTTCGTAAATAGCCCGATCGATAGATTGCAATTTGGGATCGTAATACAAGATTAATCTCAGAATACCCAAGGCTGCAACCCATTTTTTAGCTGCTATATATTTCAGGATTTCGTAAGGCAATCGATTGCCAAAAAGATTAATCCAGTGGTGTTTGCCCTGCTCATAGGCAACTATATATTCTTCTTTTTCTGTTCGTTGAACGTAACTCCATTGCTGATAATGATCTCGGATTGCATGGATCAGAAAGTAGGTCGATTTACTGGATATGTTATTGCCAGTGTAGCGATATTGAGAAACGACTTGACCGTGGAAATAGATAGGAAAATTACGGGCAATTCGCAGACATAAATTGTAATCTTCGGTCGCTAATACACTTGGATCAAATGCACCGATAGACTCAATGGCGACACTATCGAGGGCAGCACGGCGAAACATAATACAACCGCATTGAACCCTATGCCGGATAGCCAAAAGGGTTTCATAATTAGCAACTTCAGGCTGGTTCTCATATTTCTCTTCTACTTTGTATGAGCCATCGGGTTGAATGGAATAGAAGAAATAACGACCAAATACCAAGCCCATCTCTGGCATGGCGTTGAGATGCTTGACTCCAATCTCAATCGCTTCAGGCAAAAGGCAGTCATCACTATCCAGGAACAGAAGATACTCTCCCGTACTAATCTGCAGACCAGTATTGCGTGCAGTAGCATGGCCTCGGTTGTTTTGATAGAAGTATGTTACTTTCGGGTAGCGATCGCAAATTTCTTTCGTTTCATCAGTAGAACCATCATCTACGACAATAATCTCAAATACGGGTAGAGTCTGCCCAAGTATACTATCAATTGCTTCCGGTAAAAATTGGGCGCTGTTGTAGGATGGAATCACTACTGATACATTTTTTGTCATTTTTTATACTCCAAAAGGTTGTGTTAAATATTTCGGCACCCAATATTAAAAATATATCTCTGCAGACATCTATCTGTCCACACATCTATCTGTCCAGAACTCTATCTATCACAACAACATTACTATAGCAAGGGGAAACGTCCCGACTTTGCGAGGAAAGGATAGTATAACTCTCCTTTCCTCCCTACAAATGGGTTTAGAAATCTTCACAAATTAGATACCGTGTGAGGCAGTGGAAGTTCCAAAACTACCATCCCTATTCTTACATCCACTTATTAAGTAGGTTGGCGATATTAAACTTAACAATATAAAAATATGTAAATAAGGCTAAAGAGTGTTGCTAGATGTGCATTTGAATGATTTATAGTCGTTTACATATTTGCGTTTTACAGCGCCGACCTATTTAAGCGAACCTATGAAGCTAGTAGTGAGAACTTCAGTCCTTGGAAACAAAAAATAAAGTCCTCACTACGAACTTAATAGATTCGTAGTGAGGACTTTAATCCTAAAACTCAGGTGCTACTAAGCCGCAGCGAAATTTTCTGCTGCGAAATCCCAGTTAGCCAAATTATCCAAGAAATTAGTAATGTAGTCGGGACGACGGTTTTGGAAATCCAAATAATAAGCGTGTTCCCACACATCCAAAGTCAGCAAAGGAGTTTGGCCGTGTACTACCGGAGTGTCGGCGTTCGCAGTTTTGGTAACTTTCAAAGTACCGTTGTCCAAAACCAGCCAAGCCCAGCCACTGCCGAACTGAGTTGTCGCAGCAGTCTTGAATTCTTCTTTGAATTTGTCGAAGCTGCCAAAGTCGGCGTTGATTTTATCAGCTAAAGCTCCTGTCGGAGTGCCGCCACCACCTGGTTTGAGCGACTTCCAAAAGAAATTGTGGTTCCAAACTTGACCTGCATTGTTGAAAATGCCAGATTTGGATGGGTCTTTAGCAGATGCCATCACAATTTCTTCCAGGGATTTGCTGGCAAGTTCCGTGCCTTCAATCATTTTGTTGAGATTGGTCACGTAAGCAGCGTGGTGCTTATCGTGGTGAAACGAAAACGTGTTGGCCGACATATGATCTGACTCTAAGGCATCAGCGGCGAAGGGTAATGGTGCGAGTGTAAATGCCATTGTGTTCAATCCTCTCTAGGTGGCTGTTGTTTTTCGGTTGACTTTCCGGCTTTTCGTTGATTCGAGCCTAAAGTCCCTAGCTTGAGTTGATCAAGCTGTCGTAAATAATTCTTTACAATTTTTATATTTTATCTCAGTTGCAGCATTTTTGGATTTTGAATTCTGGGTTTCACCAAATCTACTAATACTATGGGCCAGCTAGCACAAACATTGCCAAGATGTCAACCCACTTGCGCGATAAATAAAAGTTTGGGGGGGAAATGGTCAACACAGGGAAGTATGATAATAGTTATAAATAAATTAAACCTATTTTTTGTCAAAGAGTGACTTTATTTAACTTAAGCTGTAAGCAGGTCAAACAGATTGCAGGAGCTGTCAATGGAAAATCGTTCACTTAACCATACAAGTAACCCCCCGCAGTGGTTGAATTTGAAACTAATAGTCAGCGTTCTCGAAACAATTCAAGATTTAATTGTAATTTCTTTGTGTATCGGTTTGTTCAGCTTTATGGTCATTGAACTGCGAGAAATGTTTTTCTCGCTGTTACCTCCTTTGGATTTCCAGCACGTGACGGCAGATATTCTATTTCTATTAGTTTTAGTGGAATTATTTCGGCTGCTAATTATTTATTTGCAAGAGCAGCGCGTTTCGATTGGTGTGGCTGTGGAAGTTTGTATTGTATCAGTTTTGCGAGAAGTCATCGTGCGGGGAGTGCTGGAAACTCCCTGGATTAAAATATTATCAACAGGAGCATTTTTGCTGGTTTTGGGAGTGTTGTTGGTAGTCCGGGTTTGGTTGCCACCCACCTTTGAGGGAATTGACCCGGAACGCCGTTTTGCTAGCAAAAGGAAGAATCAGTTAGAGTCAGAATCTTCTTCAGAACCTGTGGCAGTTAATAGCAATTTTAATTCTCATTGAGTAGGGCAAAATGGCGATTTGAGATTTGAGATTAGCTCTTTTACAGATGGTGGCGTTATTAGCCATTGTTTTCGGTAAAATAAACATGATAGCGTTCGGACTGCAAGTTTTTTGCTTTTTCCGAGGACTTGCATTCTTCACTACTATTTTATTTGATTGGGGTTGGACGATCGCGCTCCCATTACATTACATCCTGTGCGATCGCCCAACCCCAAGAACTAAGGATCGCGCTTGCGGACAGGATTCCTGGGCCGAGGGCCGACTTTAGTCCGCACTAGGAACCGTTTTTTGTGTAATCGACGGGGCGCGATATTAACCCTCAGCCTGCAATTCCTCCAGACGGGCAAACACTTCTTGCGAGTGAATCGCCGGGTTAACCTTAACAAAAGTTTCCCGCAAAGTGCCTTCAGGATCAATAATAAAACTGTGCCGCGCCGAGATAAAACTCATCCAAGAACCGTAAGCTTTGCTGACTTGGCCGTCGGTATCAGCTAACAGCGGAAATTTTAAACCTTCAGCATCGCAAAATTCTGCGTGGGAGTTGACATCATCAGCGCTGATGCCGATAATTTGAGTGTTTTTTGCCAAGTATTTCGGCAAGTCTTGCTGGAATCGACGCGCTTCGATCGTACAACCCGATGTAAAATCTTTGGGATAGAAATAGACTACCAGCCACTTACCGCGATAATCGGAGAGGGACACTTGTCCGCCGCCACTGTTTGTCGGCAAACTAAAATCCGGTGCAGCTTGATTCACCGCCGGCAGCTTGCCGCCGAGGGCAAAGGCAGGGGCCGCAAAATTATAACTGAGAAAGACTAGACAAATTGCCAATAAAGTGCTAAAAAACTTGCGGCGGGAAATCATAAATTCACAAGTAGAATTGTACTTAAGACAAGTTTACAGTTTTCTGATTAAATGGGTAGGGGCAATTCGCGGATTGCTTCTGAAACCAAATCCGGTGTTAGCTACCCTTTGATGATTCGGCGGTTAAAACCGCTTCTCGACAGAGGGAACCAGCCTTAGCAGGTTAAGAAATAAAGCGGATATTTAGCCAGGATTTGGTATTAGTCAAGAGATAACTCACTCAAATCACAATTTACTTATGAGCGCTGCACTCCCGTTAACAGGCAAAGTTACAGTAGTCCAGGTAATTAACGGTCAACCCGTTACGATCGAAGTTGACGGCACTAATGCCCCGATTACTGGGGGAAATTTTGTTGATTTAGTTGAACGGGGCATCTACGATGGGGTGATGTTTCACCGAGTGGTACGCCAGCCAGATCCTTTTGTGGTGCAAGGAGGCGATCCGCGCAGCAAAGATCCTACAATTCCCGCAAGTCAATTGGGAACAGGTAATTTTATTGACCCGGATACTAATGGGCCGCGTTTTATTCCTTTGGAAATCAAGCCGCAAGGCGCGGCGCAACCTGTTTACAACCAAGTTGTGACTCAGACACCGCAGTTGAAGCACACTGCCGGGGCTGTGGCAATGGCTCGGGCTACTGCTTTGAATTCGGCTTCTTCGCAGTTCTATTTTGCTTTGGATACTTTGCCGTTTTTGGATGGCAATTATGCTGTTTTTGGCAATGTTGTTCAAGGTTTTGAAACGGTGAATGCGGTGCAGCAGGGCGATCGCATTTCGAGCGCTAAAGTCGTTGGAGGAATCGTCCCAAGTCGGGTTTCCAACATCATTAGCGATACTGGTTTGCTGAACAATTTGGTTAATACTACCAATTTTGTCAATCTGTCTTTGCGAGCGCTCAGATTGCCTGATGCCCCGAATAACTATCAAGTTACCACCCAAGATTCTCAGCAAAACCCCAGCGGCGTGCTCGGCGGTAGTGGAAACGATCGCATTATCGGTTCGCCGATTGATGATGCCATTAACGGTAGCCAAGGCAATGATACTCTCACCGGCGAAGCAGGCGACGACTTCCTTAGAGGCGGCAAAGGTAACGACTTAATTAGTGGCGGTGTTGGCAACGATATTATCAACGGAAATCTCGGCGACGATACTATCAATGGCGATGCTGGTAACGACTTTTTGAGAGGTGGCAAAGGGAATGACGTGTTAATTGGTGGTGATGGCAACGATATTTTGATTGGAGATTTAGGCAACGACACTCTCACTGGTGGCGCAGGTGCCGATAATTTTGTTTTAATCGCAGGTGATGGAGAAACGGATACAATTACTGATTTTATATCGCAGCAGGGCGATCGCATTGGCATTGGCGGTACCAGTTTGGCAAGTCTGGTATTTACTCAATCTGGAAGCAACACTTTAATTCAATCAGGCGGGGCTACTTTGGCTAATGTTCAAAATGCTACGGCCGCAGCAGTTCAAAGTGCTGTTTTTGCCGTTGATTTTGCTACTATTTCCCGTCCTAATGACTTGCCAGTAGGCGACGCTGCGTTCAGAATCGGCTAACTTTAACCTATAGGTGTAGGGTGCTGATATCGCACCTTACGCGACGATCGATTCCTAATTCCTGATTTCCAAATTCAACTAATACCGCAGTTGTCTAATTTGAGCGATCGATCCCTCCTATGAGAGATCGAACTGCTATCCCGATTTTTATGAAACAAATTGTTTGCCTACAAAGCATCTGCGAAATAACCGGATTATTCGCGATCGCCCGTCACGGCCATAGTTAAGTTCGTGTCTGGGTCAACCCCGATCGACATTTTACTAATATTTTTGAGTAATATTACCGGTGAAAGTTTCTGGTTATTTGCTATGCTTTGATTGTACATCAAGAATTTATCGCGCAAATTATTGTCAATGAACAGAGTTCTGAGGTTGAAAACTTTAGCTGCTACAGTGCTGGCGATCGCCCTGTTCACTCTCTACTTAACTCCTCCTGCGATCGCCGCGAATGCCGAGGATTTGAGTCAGCTATTAAAAGATAATTGGTGCGTCAGCTTTTTGTGGAAGCAGTGCGATTTGAGCGCTGCCGATTTGCAGGGAGTTAATCTCACTGAAGCCAACTTGAGTGGCGCTAATTTGTCCGGCGCTAACTTGTCCGGTGCTAATTTAAAAAATGCTGACCTTTCTGGTGTAGATCTCAGCCGCGCCAATTTGACAAATGCTGATATTTTGGGTACTACTCTCAGTCGAGCAAATTTGACTGAAGCTAATTTAAACCGCACCAAATTGTGGGACGCTAATCTGACTCTAGCAAATCTAAGTCGCGCCAACCTACAAGATGCTAATGTGTTAGATTCTCGACTTTGGGGAAGCAATCTCACTGAAGCTAATTTAACTGATGCGACGCTGCACGGTGCTGACTTGCAATACGCTAATTTGGCAAATACGAACTTGACAGGTGCTGACTTGCACAGCTTTTATTTTAGAGGTTCCAAACAAGTCACAAATCTGAGCAATGCTAATTTAGAAGGTGCTGTTTTAACGAAAGCAAATTTCAGAGGTGCAGTGCTGGCTGGGGCCATAATGCCCGACGGATCTATTAATGAAGAAGTTGGCTTTAATTTAAAGTAAACTCGCTTTGAATTATCTCCAAAACCAGTAATAACAGGTAAAATGCCTGTTTCACAATGCCTGACTTTTTTCAGGCTTTCCGGCCTGTTCCACAATGTATTAATTTTCTGAACCAGTCAACAAAAGTTCCTAAAAGCTGGTTGAGGATGGTGTCAAGATTCCGTTAAAAGCAGGGTGCGATCGACCTTTCAACTCCCAACCAGTCAATATCGCTAAAATCTATCTCAAATTTCCGACCGAAGCTGCACGCATCTGTTACAATTTTTAACAGAGCCAGAACAGCACGCCCGTCTGAATTCACGGGAAATCGAAAAAACTAGATATTTAGTTTAACCTCTCAGATTACTCTAAAATCTAAAATCTAAAATCTAAAATCGACACTGGAGTCAATCTAAAATCTAAAATTATTCAATCTAAAATCTAAAATCGACTGATGGAAACCTTGGCAACCCTACTTTACGAACTCGCACAATTTGCTAATAATTTAGTCAACACTCAACTGACTCATCTAAGTTTAGTCAGCGTCGGAGTCATCTTTCTGGCAGGGTTGCTAACGAGCTTAACGCCCTGTATGCTTTCCATGTTGCCGATTACGATCGGCTACATCGGCGGATACGAAGCAAAAAGCCGCCTCCAAGCCGCCACCCAGTCTGCATGGTTTTCCTTGGGTTTGGCGACAACCCTTGCGGGTTTAGGCATTGTAGCATCATTTGCCGGCCAAATTTATGGCAAAATTGGTCTGGGTTTGCCGATCGTTGTCAGCATCATCGCTATTTTAATGGGGCTGAATTTACTCGAAGCTTTACCCTTGCAAATGCCGTCTTTTGACGCTGCGGGCTGGGTGCCGAAAAATTTGCCCGCAGCGGTGCGATCGTACTTATTGGGTTTAACTTTTGGTTTAGTAGCGTCTCCCTGCAGCACGCCTGTTTTAGCGACGCTGTTAGCTTGGGTTTCCAAAACGGGAGATGTTGTTTTAGGTGGTGTGTTGCTGCTGTTTTACGCCGCTGGCTACGTCGCTCCCCTAATTATAGCCGGGACTTTTACCGCGAGCATTAAAAAGTTGTTAGAATTACGCAGGTGGTCTAGTTGGATTACGCCTGTCAGTGGCGTTTTGCTGGTAGGATTTGGCGTTTTTTCCCTGATTTCCCGCATACTTCCCGCGTAAGGTTGGCAGTTAGGTTTGTAGTAAGGACTTTAGTTATTGTTGAGTAAAGATATAGCAATTATTACAAAATTGGCGTTTTTTTGGGCGAACCGCGAAGACGCAAAGAGCGCGAAGGAAGAACAAAGAAAGATTTTACAATTGATTGATAATTGCTAGATAACAATAGTTTCTTCCTTCTTCCTTCTTTCTTCTTCCTGATGACGTTGGACGTTCGGGGGGACAGCACTAATAACTAATAACTAATGACTGATGACTGATGACTGATGACTAATGACTACCCTTCGACTTCGCGAGGGGGTAAAATGACTAATGACTAATGACTAATGACTAATGACTTCTTCCTTCTTCCTTCTTCCCTCTTCCTTCTTCCTTCATAATTACCAATGACATCAAAAGAAGTATTTCTATCTAAACTATCAAACTGGGCGACTGCGCCTCAAAGGTTTTTCAAGCGAGAAATTTTGCCGGTGCTGGCAGATTTGCGGCTGGCAATTATTTTGTTGCTGGCGATCGCACTTTTCAGCATTTCTGGCACAGTGATAGAACAAGGCCAATCGGTAGAGTTTTATCAATCTAACTATCCTGAAAGTCCGGCTTTGTTCGGCTTCCTAACTTGGAAAGTTGTACTGATTGCAGGATTAGACCACGTTTACCGCACTTGGTGGTTTTTGTCAATCCTAATTTTGTTCGGCAGCAGCTTGACGGCTTGCACTTTTACCAGACAATTTCCGGCGCTAAAAGCCGCCCGCCGCTGGAAATTTTATGAAGAACCAAAGCAGTTTGAAAAATTAGCTCTGAGTGCGGAGTTAGAAACAGTTCCTTTAACTTCGTTAGAACAACTTTTGCAGCAAAAAAACTACCGCATCTTTCGAGAAGGTGAAAAAGTTTATGCTCGCAAGGGCATAATTGGCAAAATTGGCCCGATTATTGTTCACGCCAGTATGCTAATTATTTTAGCTGGGTCGATGTGGGGCTCGCTGACGGGGTTTCTCGGTCAAGAAATGGTGGCTAGCGGTGAAATTTTTAAGGTGCAGAATATTATGGATGCTGGGCCTTGGGCGGGGCCGCAAATACCGAAGGATTGGTCGATGCGCGTGAATCGGTTCTGGATCGATTATAGTCCGAGCGGGGCGATCGACCAATTTTACTCGGATCTGTCGGTTTTGGACAAAACAGGCCAAGAGGTCGATCGCAAAACCATTCACGTTAACGAGCCTCTGAGATATCGGGGAGTGACTTTTTATCAAGCAGATTGGGCGATCGCCGCCGTGCGAGTCCGCCTCAACAAAAGCCCGGTTTTGCAACTACCAATGGCTCAGTTAGACACTCAAGGTAATGGCAGAATTTGGGGTGCTTGGATTCCGACAAAACCAGATTTGAGTGCAGGAGTTTCTCTGCTAGCAAAGGACTTGCAAGGAACGATGTTAATCTACGGTACCGATGGCAAATTATTAACTACAGTTCGCGCCGGCACCGCTGTAGAAGTTAACGGGGTGATGTTGGCCATTGACGAAGTTGTAGGCAGCACGGGATTGCAAATTAAGGCCGATCCGGGGATTCCGATCGTCTATACTGGCTTCGGGTTGCTGATGCTCAGCGTGTTGATGAGCTATTTGTCTCACTCGCAGATTTGGGCTTTGGAGAAAAACGGCAAACTCTACGTGGGCGGCCGCACTAATCGCGCTCAGGTGACTTTTGAAAGAGAAGTTGTGGAGATTTTGGACAAGTTGGCCGAATCGAAAACAGCAGAGGGAAAAAGTGGAATATCCCCGACTTCTCTAGCCAGTCAAAGTTAACCGCACCAATCTGTAAGGTGCACAGCGTGCACCTTACACCAAGGGCTCGAACGAAAAATAAAATAAACAATAAATGTGGATAAAAAAATAGAATTTAGTCAACACGCCTTGCTGAAAATAGAAATTATCGAAAGTCACGGGGTTACAATTTCAACAGATTTAATTTCCGAAACTGTTAGATAGCCGATTTGGGTAGAAGCAAGCGGTCAAGGGAAGTTTATTTGCCAAAAAAAATTGAATGGACTTGTCCTAAGAGTGGTCTACCAAGAATATTCAGATAGAATTTTAGTAATTACTGCTTATCCTGGTAAGAGGTCAATATATGAAAAAGATTAGATATAGCCCTGATGTAGATGCGATGCTGATTGAAATTTCCGATCCTCTTCGAGGGCTTCGCCAACGCCCGATCGCCTATGCCGAAGATGAAGGGCAAATGATTCTCCACTATTCTAGCAGTGGAGAACTGGTATTGATCGAAATATTAGACGTCAAACAATTTATCTCGTTAGAAGCTTTTTCTGAAGCAGTTAAGTAGGGTGCTCTACTCTAGCGTTATTTTCGATCCAAACCAACAGTCTCACTGACGCACCCTTGCAAAAAACGGTGCGTCAGAATCATGCTTTTGGTGCTGATTGAGAATCTCAAACCTGACGCACCCTACCGCAATAAGTACCAGCCGCAGAAGACTCTACCTTCTACTTCTCGTGTCGCACCTCAATCACAGTGTGTACGTTCCCCCTCGGAGAAAAATCGCCCTTCACCGTTGCTTCCAGCGGCGCGCAAGCTGCGACAAAATCGTCTAAAATTTGATTGATCGATTCTTCGTGAGAAATGTAGCGATCGCGATAACTGTTAACATACAATTTCAGGGCCTTCAATTCCACCACCCGCTCGTCTGGCACGTAAGTAACGTGAATTGTGGCAAAATCTGGATAGCCAGAAAACGGACACTTGCAAGTAAACTCCGGCAAAGTAATGTTAATCGTATAGCGCCGCCCGACTCGCGGATTCGGAAAAGTAATTAACTGCCCTTCCAAAATCTCGCGTTCGCCGTATTTCATTTCTTCGGTACTTGACTTTTGCGACATACTTTGTTCGGTTTGCTGGTGATTCATAGCGATCGACTAAAAATTTCTAACATTTAACTAAACTCACTATTAATATTTTTAACAAATATCTTGACGAATTGTATTGCGATCGATCTAATTGCAAATACTCTCAGGCTAAACTAAAAAAAGTTCACCCTCGCCAACTACTATGCAAAATACTACCTTATCTGACAATACATCCCCTGAAAACTCCAATAGTTACTCTCCATCGGTACCGATTTCGCTCTATCGAGAAGTCACCGCCGAATTGCAAGCCGCCCAAGCCATGCTTGACTCCCTCAAAACCCACAACCAGCAATTAGTCCAACAAAATCAACAACTGCGGCGAGAAGTAGAAACAGTAGTTCAAGTATCCCAACAACTACAGCAAGTAGTCAACTCAGCCCAAAGCGTCACCCAGACAGGGATGCCGCAAATGCCCTCAGTCAAATTCAATTTTAGCGTTGAACCGGAGCCTCTAGAACCTGTCATCTCGCGGAGTAGCTCTACCATACCTCAACCACCTCAGACAGTGGCTTTTCCCTTTCCCGTACCGGAAACCTCGCCCACACCCCCTCCGACACCCGAAACGCTTCCAGAAAAATTATTTTCAGAGGTGCAGGAAACTCCTTACCGGATTCGCTCTCAACCCAAAAAATCCTCAGACTTAAGCGGATTGTGGTTGGCCATCGCGATTTTTTTGATTGTTATTGCCGCCTTCGGTGCTGGTTATTTAGTTGTTCGCCCTTTATTAATGAAAAAGTAATTTCCAACAAGAATCCCACAGCCCGAGCCGTGGGATTTTTACCAAAACCTAGCATAAAATGTTCAAAGTTACGCTAATTGGCCATTATACTCTGGCGGCACTCGTTTCTAATGGACGAGGCGCATACTGCTCTTCACAAGCAGAACCTAGGCTGCCCACCCCGGGCTCGAAACCGCGCGTAAACTCAGTGAGTTTTACCTGTTTAGCTTCCAAAGCTGACTGTAGCACCTTCATGGCCTTGTGAGGGTCTCCGGCTCCGCAGAAAAATAAGTCTGCAGCAAAATAACCGTGTTCAGGCCAAGTATGGATTGCTATATGAGACTCTGCCAAAGTTGCAGTAGCCGTTACTCCGTGAGGACTAAACTGGTGCACGCACAAATCGATGAGAGTAGCTCCTCCGGCTTCGATCGCATCGAGTATGGCGCGGCGGATACGTTCAGGATCGTTGAGCAGGTCTCCTGGAGACTGCCAAGCATCAGCGATCAGATGGGTTCCCAATTGTTTCATTCTGCGGGGTTTTACCTCTAACTCACAATTCGTATCAAACCTTTTGACGATAGCACGATGTAAAAAATTTTGCAAGTAGTCTACCCAAAAAATCAAAAAATAGTGGTGAAGGGCGATCGTCCGAATAATTTTGGCACTTTAGGAGCAGCAACCTATAGCAAATATATGTAATAATCGGTTGGTGAAACCATAGATAATTATATTCCGTGAATCCCTTAAAAGTTTGGAAAAAAATTGCTCTGTTTGTTAGCTTAATGCTGTTATCGCTTTTGGGTGTCAAAACAGCCGCCTCTGCTACTTCCCCGGCAACAACCTTACAGGCTCAAAATTGCCCCTACGGAGGCAAACCTCGACCCTTCGCTCAAGTCGTCACCGCCAAAGATCCCCTCACTATCCGTTCCTCCCCCAACGGCCCGGTTATCGGTTTAGTTCCTAAAGGCTGGCAAGTCGTTACGGGCGATCGAGACGCAACGGGAAAGTGGGTAAAAATTGGCAGTCACTTTAGTTCTAATACCCAAAATCTTGACGAAGGCAGGTTTATGAATGCACCGGATTTCCGAGTCGGTTGGGTTGATAAAAATTATCTAAAACCTTTAGGAGATTCTTGCGAAAAGCCACTGAACGCACAGCGGGGAATTTTGCCAGAAGTATCAGATAAGCAACAAGTTTTGATTAATCAAGATTGGCTGCAAATCGGAGATCAAATCGCCAGCCAAAACTCTGAAAAATAATTTGACCTTAATGAAATACGCATAAAAGAGAATTGAGCGATCGCACTGTCATCAAATTAAAAAAAGTCTTAGAAGTTGCCCTAACTCTCCCAGGAAATTACCACCGCTTTTTGCAAGCTGGACTAATTGATTCCGACTCTGGGTTAAAACAACTTGTAACCGATTGGCAAACTGCTTTTAGTAACTTGCAGCCCATAGACAAACAAACTGTCCGGCAAAATCCAGGGTTATTTCTCGCAACTGCTGACGATTTAGTTTATCGAGGAATGACTAGCGGAACTTCCGGTGATTTTTTTACTTACTTTGCCGGTAATGAGTGGAATCAAGCGCGTTTATTGGCGCGTCAACGCGCTTTAGGTTGGTGGGGAATTGACGAACAAGTCCCAATTATTAATCTCGCCAGCCGCTTGCAGCCCCTGCGAGTTAACGATATTTCGTTAATTGGAAATATCACCGCCGATTGGCTGCAAAATTTAAAGGAATTGTTGCAAATTAAGCCTGCGGTAATTCGAGGTTATCCCAGTCGTTTGTCGGAAGTGGCGGCCGCCCTAGTTGGGCATTCATTTCCTGCTGTTTTAGGAGTTATTTGTACCGGTGAGGTTTTATTTGAATTTCAAAAAAAGTTACTTGAATCAATTTTTCAAACTTCTGTTATTAACGAGTACGGTTGCCAAGAAACGGGGATTTCTGGCTTGAGTTGTCCTGAATGCGGGCGACTGCATTTAGATGTCGATCGCTGTTTTTATGAAATTATTGACGGTGAATTAGTCACTACAGATTTATTCAATTATACAATGCCTTTGATTCGCTATAAATGTGGCGATCGCATTCAATTAGATTTTGAGGCGTGTCTTTGCGGGCGATCGGGATTCACCGCCAAAATTCTGGGCCGCAGTCAAGAACAAATTAAGACTCAGCAAGGCTGGAAATATCCGGGAGAAATCTGTTTACCTAAATTTCCGGGAATTCTGAATTATCAGATAGTCAAGCAAAATCAATTAGATGTAGATATTTGGCTGCAAGTCGAACCGCAGCAAGTTCTCGATCTGCAACCTTTACAGCTTTGGTTAGAAAATTTATTTGGAGAAGTTCGAGGGAGAGTTATTGTAGATTCATCGGATTTAAGTCAACTGGAAAATACCCAAAGTTGTAGCGATCTAGAGTGGATCGAATGGGTGACGAAAAAATCTTGGCGCGAGTGGTTGGAATTGGGTTTATTACCCGCAGGAGAAGCGAGAGAAATTGCATTATTGTTAAAAAGTTTAATTCAGCCGACAGCGATGGTAAATTCGGGGATTTCGCCGTTGGCGCAGCCCTCGAAGAGGATCGCCCAACAAGCGATCGCAAAACTTTTGCAACCTTCACCTTGTCGGAAATCAACCGTAGAATTGATGGCTGTACGAGTATTGCTGTTGACGTGCAGCTTTTTAGCCGATCGCCCAACCAGACACAATATCTACCACAGCGCCCAACAACGTTTAGCCGAGATGAATTGCGGCGACTATTCCGCGATGGTAGATTTACTAATTCCCAGTTTAGGATTCGACAGCAACACCGCTAGATCCATCTGGGAAAATACCAATTTACCCGATTCTGGCAAGCTAGATGTATTTAATATTCAGCACTTATTAGCAGCATTCAATCTCGCAGCAAGCACAGCCAAACGCGAAAATCCCAAAATCGCGATCGCCTGGAAACCAATTTTATCTATTTTAATCGGAGATTTGAATTTTTGGGCCTCCAGATTCCAGATTCAAATTTTAGCATCCTGGTGGCAGTTGGTCAACGGAAAAACCCTCGCATCCAGTACCCACCGACAAACAACGGGCGATTCCTTTTTAGACGCTTGGCTAACTTGGCGGCAAGCAATTTTGGGCGATGGCGCATCAGCTACCACAGCATTGTCTCAGTTACAAGCCACAGCAACTTTACCGACAGAAATAGCACGAGTCGAACTCGAACAAGGATATGCTAAACTACTTTGGCAAGAACCACTTAACCCCGTAGAATGGTTAGATAAAATTCAAAAAAATGCTGGACTAATTAGCGCCAACTTGCCCGATCGAGATATCGATCCCATACCTTGGATACCGCTTTTGTGGAAATTAGCCCCACTTTGGTTAGCACGGGGAGAATCGGAATTAGCTTATCAGTTTTTAATTGCCGCCGCCCCGCCGGATATGCGGGCTTCGGGATTTGAACGATTAGCAAGAGAAATGAATTACAAACAATCCACAATTTGCGATCGAGCCAATGGTAAGTTTAACTTTAATTATCCTGGGTAAAAGTCATCTGGGCTGGTCAACGAATGCAATGGGCGCTTTGCAACACAATGGACTCTATCAATTAAAACATATAATTGGGATCGATCCCTCAAATCATCAGGGTGAAAGTACAATTTACACATTCGATGAAGATGATGTTGATTTTTTCGTCTTTAATATTGAATCTTTTGCATCGTGTTTGAAAGTTTTACAGACAATTAATACAGAAGTCACTGCAATTTTAACGGCTAATACGCCGGTAATGTTTTTGCCGCCTCAACTAACAAATTTCGCACTAGCATCCTTACCTCCAGCGGTGGTATTACCACTAGAAACTGCCAAACAACATCCTCTCCCCGCCTTGGGCTGGATGGCGTCAACGCCTTTGCTAAAAGCAGCACTACCGCAGTTAGAAATAAATCGCTGGAGTCTTTTAGGAGTTGCTAGAGAATTAGAACGGCAAAATATCGCTTTTAATTGGGGAACTACTAACATAAATTTTGCCAGTTTAGACTCGGATGATTATCCCAAAATAAATCGTTCTATTTCCTCTACAAGTTCAGAGAATATTGCTGAAAAAAACATCAAGGCTACAAATAATCATTTAATTACAAATCAATCTCGCGTCTTGGCGCTGATTCCCCATTATCGCTGCGAACAATTTTTGCATCGCTGCTTGCAGTCCCTAGTAAGTCAAACTAGACCTCTGGATGGTATTGTGGTGCTTGACGATGGCTCGGATTCGCCACCTATCGATATTGTCCGAGAATTTCCGGGAGTAACTTTATTAGCTTCGGCTGTGAATGTCGGGCCTTACCGCTTAATTCAACAGGCGATCGAACTAACAAATTATGATGCTTATTTGTTCCAAGATGCTGATGATTGGTCGAGCGAAAATCGCTTAGAATTGTTGTTAGCAGCAGCAGAAAATACTGGTGCTGAATTAGTGGGAACGCAGGAATTACGCGCGTTTGAAGATGATAGGCTGTTACCTGTTGTTTATCCTCTCAATGTCAGCGCCGCCCTAGCAGAAAAGCCGGGACATCCGCTGTTACACCCTACTAGCTTAGTTTCGCGGGATTTAGTTTTAAGGTTGGGCGGTTTTGCTACGGGGTTGCGGTTTTCTGGAGATAGTGAGTTTTTGCTGCGATCGCACTTTGCTGCAAAAATAGTTAATATTCCTGACTTTGCTTATTTTCGCCGACACCGAGAGGGTTCGCTAACTACCGATCGACAAACTGGACTAGATGCTCCGGTGCGTTTAGAATTGATTCAGCAACTCAAGAGTAGAGCGATCGCCAATACTGCGGCGGTGCGCGAGGGTAAACTACCAGATTTGCGTCCTTTCAAGACAGCAGAGGCGATCGAACTCAATTATATTACCGGTGCTTCCCTAAACTGGGCAAGCTAATACTATTTTAGATTTTAGATTGATTTTATACTTGGCAATTCCTTGTTTAGCTAGCCTCTTTTTTCAAACTGTTATAAACATCATGTTACAGGTAATTATCCCCGTTAAGAACCGTCCCGAAATCGGCGACTGCGTGCGATCGCTTTTAGGGAGTTTCCCCGTCACTAAAATCATTATTTGCGATGGCGGCACAACAGAACCTCAATGTTTAACTGCTTTACAAAAATTATCCAACTCCGAACAAATAGAGTGGTTAAAATATCCTCAATCCGACTTTAATAAATCTCAGTTAATCAATCAAGGAATTCTCCACGTTACCAGCGAATATTTGCTAATTTCCGATGCAGACATTATCTGGAATCAGCAGGCAATTTTACAATTATTCTACTCAGTTCTATCCCCAAATAGTCTAAAATTATTATCGCTCAATAATAGGACAAAACCTGTAGAAAATCTACCACAGTTATTGCCTGTATCTGCCAAATCGCGAGAAAATGGGATTATTTGCTGTGTGAAAACTGTCGGAGAGTCTCGCCCGCAAACCGCAACTTTAAAGCGAAAACGCTATACTTACAACATCCAGATGCGCCAACAGACTGCCACGGTTAATATTGTAGAGGCTAAATCGGGCGATCGCGATCGACCGGGCTGCGGCTTAATCTGTGCCCGCAAACAAACGCTATTACGCTTGGGAGGATACAAGCAAATTTTTACAGGTTGGGGATGGGAAGACCAAGATTTGCTCATTCGCGCTACCCTGTTGGGAATCGAGATCTGCAGCGCGGGGAATGTAATCCATATTTCTCATGCGGATCGGACACGCAACCAACATCACCAGCAACTACCAACCCAGCAAACGCGCGATCGCAATATCATCTCTTGCTTGCAATCTCTCCAAAAAGGCGCTCTCTTTGGCGATTTAGTCCAACCACCAATTTTACCTCCTCAAATTTTGGAAATCACCACTAATTTTACCCCGAATTATAGCCGTGACTGAAATTAAGTTATCCTTAATTATTACCTACCGCCAGCGAGAACACCACTTAAAAACTCAACTCGCGTGGTGGAAAACTCAAGCTTCCTCAAATTTATTATCTATTTGCGAAATCATTTTAATCGAGATCGATCGGGTTTCTTCACCTTGGATTTTACCAGAAATTACCAACCTACCAATCAGCTACAATTATCTTCCCTGTGCGGGAACTTTTCATAAAACCAAAGCTTTAAATTTAGGTTTATCTCTGTCGCGCGGACAATGGGTAACAGCTTTTGATGTCGATCTCATTCCCTACCAAAATACCCTAGAGCGCCATTTAAAAATGGCTCAAATTTCCTCCCAAATGTTAGTCACTGGCTATCGAATGATGTGCGATAAAGCCTGCTTGGATTTCGAGCAAAATTCTGCCATAATTGAAGAGTTGAAAGTTGCACCAGAAGATAGGCCGACAGCCCTATTTAAGCACTTGACACGGCGGGAGCGGTTTGGAGTTTCACCCATATTTCAACGCCAGCGCTTAATAGAAATCGGGGGATGGGATGAGACATTCATTGGCTGGGGAGCAGAGGATCAAGATATTGTTGAACGCTACTTAGGAGAGGATAGATATTTTTGTCGATCGCCCGAATTAATCTACCTCCATTTAGCGCACCAACCCGATCCGAATTGGTCGGAATCTCAGTGGATAAACCAAAATCGCCAGCACTATTATACTAAACGCCAGTTGTGACGGGGGCGGTTGAAACCGCGTCTACACAAACAAAGTCGGCCTGCGCCGACTGGTTTCTAAAGGGGAACCCAAACCCGGATTTGAGATAGCTCTAAAACCCGTGCTTGTGAGAAACCCAGTTTCTCAAATAAACCCGGTTTACAGGTATTATAGTTTATCGACTCAACCAGACTTGAATCAACTGTCTAATATTTGCTATTAGACATTTCAAGAATTATTTTGAAACAGGTGTAGAGCCTGTTCTTGGCTTTTAGAAGAGGTCTATTATAGCAACAACTGCCAACAACCAACTGCCAACAACCAACTGCCAACTGCCAACTAACAACTAACAACTAACAACTTGCAACATATCAATCGCGGCTGTGAGTAGCTCCATTCGGCAAAATAGCGCCGCCCAAAGCCGCTTGATTCAAATTATCAACATTTAAGCTCGCCCCAATCAAATTAGCCTCTGACAAATTAGTTCCTGTCAAATTTGCTCCTGTCAAAGAACTTAGCAGCAAACCCGCTCCCGACAAATTGGCGTGACTCAAATTTGCCCCCCGCAAATCCGCTTCCAACAAGCTAGCACCCGACAAGTTCGCACCGCTCAAATCAGCTCCCCGCAAAGAAGCTTTGTTCAAATTCGCAGCCCTCAAATCAGCATTGTGCAGAATCAAACCATTTAAATTGGCTTTACTTAAATTAGCTCCGTGTAAGTCAGCACCGCTCAAATTAGAGCCATTTAAATTAGCACCGCTCAAGTCAGCCCCGCTCAAATCAGCCCCGCTTAAATCAGCAGCGCAAACAGAAGCCTCCCGCATACTTGCTTCGCTCAAATAAGCGCCAACTAAGTTGACACCTCCGAGATTTCCGCGATTGAGATAAGCCCGAATTAAAGTTGCTCCGCTCAGGTTGGCCCCGCTCAAATCCACTTCGCTGAGAATCGCTCTAGTCAAATTTGCTTTGCTTAAGTCAACCCCGCTCATAATTGCTCGACTAAGTGTCGCCCCGCTCAAATTAGCCTCATTTAGTTTCGAGCTGCTTAACAAACAAGCTCCTACTAAACTCGCTCCAGTTAAAATAGCTTTGCTCAAGTCAGCGCGAGACAATATTGCTCCGCTGAGATTTGCCCCACTAAAATCTGCTGCGATCGCCACAGTTCCAGTTAAACTAGAAGTGCCGAGGTTAGCTTCAATTAATTTTGCTTTAGATAAATTAGCCCCGCTTAAGTCGGCACCGTTTAAATTAGCTCCAATTAGTTTGCTTCTAATTAAGTTGGCTCCTTTCAAATTAGCGTTGCTCAAATTTGTGCGACTGAGATTAGCTTCACTCAAATGAGCTGCAATGAGGTTTGCTCCTCGAAAATCTCGTTCCCCGTTTCTATGTCTAGTTAAAAGTTCATTGGCACTTAAAATTTCAGTGAAATCCATAAAAAAAGTTGAGTGAGTTTCCTTAATTTCTCGATCTTCTATGTTGTCTGAAAGTTGGTTGTATCGTGTTTGCTAGTCAGTTTTGTCGATCGATACGGCTACAGTAAAAATTATCAAAACTGGTTGATTGCTAGCATCACTCTGTTAACTTAGTTATAACCAGCCCTGTAGGGCGTGTTTGATGAGTTTGGTTGAAAGTCTCCAAAATACTTGAAATATCGTCAGAATATAGGATGGCCGCCAGCACCGGCTAATCTTGAACGGTTGGCTTAAGACGGTAGCCAAAAAGTCAACCGATCGCCCAGCGATGAGAAACAAGGTCAACCGGTACGCGGTGCACACCCTAGTTTTTTACCAAATTTCAAGGGTTTCAAGCAGTTTTAACCAAGGGTTTGACACCCGCCAGACAGGGCTGCCTAGTTATAACTTACGAAAATCAACCATGTTTTTCGTAACAGATTTTGGGTTTTCCACCGAGGCAGTCATTAATAAACAGAGTTTATCGCCACCCCGCGTAAGTCCTGTAAGTCTTATTTTGCTAATAGTTAGTTGCGACTGATGTTAGTTGTTAATTGTTAGTTGTATTTATACTAACTGCTAATCACTAACTATTAACTACTAACCATTTGCCAAACTCGCAAAATATTGATAAATTGTCGATCGCCCTTGTCAAGGTCGATCGCCTATTTGGGGTATTGCTGCCGGCATCCCCGCCCCCTTCTGAGCCGAAAAATTGCCGGTACGGGCGATCGAATTTATTAGTGCCAGAAAGAAATAAGAACTCAAAGCTTAAAATCCGAATGCCTGCTACTTTCTGCCTTCTATCTTCCATCGCCCATCAAAGCAGAACCCTGCCAGCTCCGCTAGTTTCACCTCCCCCCACTGTACTCGCGTTCAGTGAAATCTAACAGGAAGGCTGTTTCCCTCACTCGCTCCCAAGGGCCGGGCGAAGCAAAAAACAGGCTATCTCTCGCCTGAGATTTCCCGAAAAAATGCCCCGCGAGGCTGGTACTTGCTCCCGCGATGCTGTGCTTGCTGTCAATCTTGACTCGATCCATGAGCGCTTGCGGTTCTAATTAACAGAAAGCCCGACACCAGACGCGCTGCCGGACATAAAAGCTGTTCCTAGCTCAAATGCTTCGCTGAGGCCGAGAAAAACTGTATTTATGCCGCAGGTGTTGCCAAGGGCCATTGGGCTGCTACAGCCAACCAATGACCAGCCTCAGTCTGGACTGAAGGGGACGACAATATTATTATTAGTCCTATGAACTTTTAATAGGTCATATTATTTGAGATTTTCGATTTAAAATACTTCGGCCTGCTTCGGCTACGCCAGCCGACAAGTCGCGAGGGTACAAGTTTGTGATTTAAGATTTTAGCATGGCCGCCAATGACTTATTCTGTATGAGTTTGGAGTTGGTCGAAAGTTGCTTGTTTACCAGAAAAAATGGGTTTAAAGCCTTCCCCTTGTAGGGTGCAAGGAACAATTAATTTCCCTAGCAGGCAATCACCTCGCGATCTACTACCGGGTAACTGTCCTTTTGTCAACTATCAACTGTTGAATAGTGTCGCTTTTTTTAACTTTCTAAAACAAAACAAAAGCCAGCTTTCACAAAAAAAGCTGACTTTTGAGATTATTCGATCGGCAAAGCGTTCAACGCCCATCCCATAAACAATCCGAGTGCGGGAGAGGCACTACCCTGCCGTTCGTAGAAACAATACCCAAACCGAGTTTGAAGTAGTGAACTACCAGACGCTGATGCGTAGCATACAGCACTGGCTTCCTGATTCATTGGGATGTGCTGTTGCTATCCGTTGAAGCAAGTAGTCTGATCTTCCCTCCACAGGCAGGAGTCCTAGTTCCTAAGACCCATACTTTTTCTGGCTACACGCTCCGTTTAGCTTGGTTTTCGCCTAGGAGGATAGTGGTCAAGATAGTGCAATTGTATCACTGATTCGCTATCGCTCAACTTGTTTCTGGTTCGTTTTCATCCCGTCACCCACCTGAGTACAGGTAGGGTGCGGGACTTCCCACTCACATTCAGTTAAATTCTTGGGTGGCCGGTCAGGCCCTGATTGGGGTCGTAAATACCAGGTGTAGTATCAACGCCGGGAGTGCCGGGAGCGCCGTAATCTGCGCGAGCGCCATCGACGCTGGGAGAGTCGTAGATGCTCCAATCCTGAATGCCGCCGCGGCTCAAAATCTTTTCAGCTCTGGCGATTTCTGCTTCGCTACCGTCAAGCAGCACCAAATAATCTCCCCTTGCCACCCGATCGCTGTATACTCTAGCTTGCTCTTCAGGAATTCCCAAACCGACCAAAGCTCCGAGCAAACCGCCTGCCGCCGCACCCAAAGCAGTACCGGCAAGTGTAGTGGCGATCGCCGTAGCGGAAGCTCCTGCCAGCATAATCGGCCCGATACCAGGAATTGCCACCAGGCCCAGACCCACCAACAAGCCCGTCAAACCGCCCAAGGTGCCGCCTGTGAGCGCGCCCTTGGTCGCCCCTTCATCAGCCTTGTTGTCGGCGCTGTCGTGTACGTCAATCCCTGCGATGTCGCCTTGAGAATCAGCATCTTTAGCGATCACCGAAACCCGATTCATGTCAAAACCCGCTGTTCTGAGTTCTCCCAGGGCGTGCTCGGTCTCGCGGCGGGTTGAAAATACCCCCACAGCGCGCTTGTCGTGGGTCGAAGCTCTGCGGCCGGTGTGTGTCGGCACATCGTAAATGCCCCAATCCTGAATGCCCCGCACGCTCATAATTCCTTCAGCAGTGGCAAGTTCGGCATCTGTTCCTTCTACGAATACCAAATATTCTCCGCGCGAGAGGCGATCGCTATAAACTTTAGCTTTGTCTTCGGGAACGCCCAAACCTATTAAGCCGCCCACCAAACCGCCTGCTGCAGCCCCAATCGCACCTCCGACTACAGTATCGGCCAGCAGAGTCGCGATCGCGCCCCCCGCCATGATCGGGCCAACTCCCGGAATCGCCAGCGCCCCAATGCTGCCGAGCAACCCAATCAAACCGCCCGTCACGACTCCCGCCGTCGCGCCAGCTTTCGCGCCGCCGCCCACTTTCTCATCGGTGCTCTTAGCAGTGCTAGCGCCCCCAATTTCGTTCCCATTGAGACTTTCCCCAACTACCGAAACTTTATTCATCGGAAACCCGCTACTTTGCAGTTCCAACAGGGCTAGTTCCGTATCGCGGTAATTAGAAAAAGATCCTACAGCTCGCTTGTTTTGACCTAAAGCCATTTTTTTGTCCTTCAAAATAAACTACTTTTACACAACTACAGAATTTATGCTCTGCTTGCTACCATTAATCACATTTATTCATTTTTTTCGACATTTTTCATCGGTCGCTGGGAATAACTTCGCCCTCTTTCTTCAGGCGGATTTACCCTGATTTTCAGGAATTGGAAATCTGAAATTGGGAATGGGAAATTGCAGGTATTGCACGAGTTTTGAGTTGGGAGTTTTGAGTGCGTGAATCTTAAAACTTTTAACTTAAAACCCCGTTACCCACAAGGAAGAGTCACCTAAGCATTGAGAGCCGCTTTTAAAAGCACTTTTAAAACTCCCAATTTTCCGTTTGCTCTCTTCCTTCTTTCCCTTTTCCTTCTTTTTACCCGCTCGCGACTTGTGAGCCAGCATAGCTGAAGCAAGCCCAAGGGCCTTATTGCTTCTTCCTGCTAATTTATTACTTAGGCGATGCAGGTGCAGCCGGGGCAACAGTAGCCGTAACGTTCACCATTTTGACACCCTTAATTTCTTTAGCTAGCGGCTCAATTTTAGCTAAATCTTCTTGATTGGGAACAGTGCCAGCTACGGTGACAACCCCATCTTTGGCGTCCACAGTTAGCTGACCTTTAGTGATGTTCACTTCCAACTTGGAGCGAACTTCACTTTGGAGGTCGCCATCGGCTCTGATGGCATCGCCTCCAGTCACGTTGTTGCGCTGTTCTCGGGCTCTGATATCAGCATTTGCTTGGTTTTTGCGAATGTCGCTAGTGGCGTCGGACTGAGTTTTTTTAACCGTCTCCGCTGGGGGCGGGCTGGCGGCATTTTCTGTGGTGGTGGTAGAATTAGGAGCGTCAGCACTTGTTTTAGCTCCATCGGTACAAGCCGCAGCTCCAAATAATAGGAGAGCGCTGATGACAATTGGTGTTAGTTTGTTCATAAGATCTAATAACCTCCGGGTAAGCTTTCGATGAGTCTAGACTTGGTTGAGCACTGCGCCGCGCCTGACAGAATCTGTGTTGGCTACGTAGTTTGTGCTTATTGCGGAAAAATCCTTATCTCAAATATATAAATTTGAGGAAGTTCTTACATCGCTCTACAGGTGTAAATTCTATATTATAAGTTACGCAATTGTCACGCTACCATCAACTTATAGGGTACGTCAGACGCATTATTAGATCGAGATCATCAGGGTTTGGACTTCCGGGGCATCCTACTAATTCTGCCATTTGCGTAAGTGGTGTATGTATTTCGTTAGATAGATGACAAAAAACAAAACAATGTGTTGCGTCCTGTTTAACTTGTAGCAAGTTCGAGCCAAATATCGGGTATTGACCGATCGAGTTATCAATCCCCCAATCTAAAATCCTCCAATCTAAAATTATCACCTTTTTGAGAAAAAATATCATTAGTTATAAACCCACTATTCCTCAAAAGCCCGATCGTTCTCGATATTTTTCGTTGCCAAAGTCAATATTTTCGTGCAAACAAAGTTGAAAAGCCTCAATTTTATTAATAAATTCGATCGTCGCCACTCCCAACTAATTTTTCCCTCCCACCTCGAACCTATTACCCACTTCGGCTAAATTCGTTAAACGCCACAAACAATTACTTGCCTATTTTCTGGCTTCAAAACAAACGAAAAGAATCAAGAAATTTTTGAGCGTTTTCTGGTTTTGAGGTAGTCGCAACCAAGCCGTAAACGCGGGTTTCCACCAAAAATACTTGGCCCACACCTACAGGTGCAGCCGGAG
The DNA here is from genome assembly GCF_036705055.1 of Microcoleus sp. CZ3-B2. NCBI lineage: Bacteria > Bacillati > Cyanobacteriota > Cyanophyceae > Oscillatoriales > Microcoleaceae > Microcoleus > Microcoleus sp. CZ3-B2. Next base: position 118,687 of record NZ_JAUBTN010000005.1, read on the forward strand.
AAAGCGGTTGAAACTCAAACTCTTTTCCCGGATAGCTGCCGAGGGAAATATCCCGCACTTGCAGCAATTTAGCATTTGACCCTACAACAAAGAAATCAACGGCATTATTTAAAGTAATTTTGATATTATTATTACTATTATTGTTGCCGATCCGAAAATCGAGATCGAAGTATTGAAGTAAATAACTGTCTTTGTTTTTTAATACAGACCTGTAGGTATGAGCGATAATTTGAGTTGAAAAAGTTTCGGCATTAATTTTAGGATTTCCCGGCATATCGATCGCAAACAAACCCATCGCCGAGCAAAACGGCTGCCACTCTGGCATCTCCAAAGCAGGCCGCTGCGGGGCGGCTTGAGCTTTTGCCAAAGTGGCAAACTTGACAGGGAATATCAGTAATGTAGCAGTAACTAAGAATAAATGCAGCAATTTCATTTGGGTAAAAATTATATTTGCCCGATCGATCTGCGCTAGCCTAGAAAGATATCCGCAAACGAGGGATTTATGCTGAATACTATATTTACTCAACGACAACGCAAGTCGATCGGGCAAGCCAAAACCAGTAAAACCAATAAAACCAATATACTCTTTGGTGTAAAGACTGGGCTGGCCCTGTGTCTGCTAGCTGCTGTCACAGCTTGTGCAAACAGCCCCAACAGCAAAGCACTCGAAGAATCTTTAGCCGCCGATCCCAAATTACAACAAAATCCAGTAGTTTTATCTCCCCCGCCTCCTCCGCCAGCAGTCGAAACCAGCACAACCGCCAAACTTCCTCCCGACTTCCCCACCGAGATTCCACTCTATCCTAACGCTCAGTTAATCGAAGTTGGCGGGCAAACCGATCCGTCGCCAAAAACTGTACGGCTGCGCTGGGAAAGCACAGATCCGATTAATTCCGTACAGAACTTTTACACCAAAGAATTTGGGCGCAGCAACTGGCAAATAGTCAGCAGCCCCAGCGCCGACGAACCAGGTACTTTAGTCGCAACGCGAGATAATTTGCGGGTAACAGTGTCGCTTTCTCCTACTCAAAAAGTAGGGGGTTCTACAGAATTTGCGATCAATTATAGCAAAGAGAGTTCAGAAATTGCCAGCAGTCCCCAACCTAACAATTCCGAGTCTAGCCCATCTCCCACCGCTTCACCAACTCCATCTAACTCAGAGGAAACCACCCCAGCGCCATCAGCTTCGCCAAAATCAGCAAAAGTTAGCGAATTAGACAGCCAAATTCCTCAACAATTGCGCCAGTATGTGGCAGATTTGGCTCAGTTGGAAGTGCTGAAAGTGCGAACTACAGAAAATGCTAACTTAGAAACTAACAGCACTTTGCCCAAACCCAACAAAATTATCACCCGCCGCGAATACGCCCGCTGGTTAGTAGCAGCAAACAACCAGATTTATGCCAGCCGTCAAGGCAAACAAATTAGATTAGCAGTAGACTCTAGCGAACCCGCCTTTTCTGACGTATCCAAAACAGACCCAGATTTTTCAGTAATTCAAGGTTTAGCAGAAGCAGGTGTAATTCCGAGTTCGCTTTCAGCAGACACTAAAGATGTGAAATTTCGCCCCGATGCACCTTTAACTCGCGAAACAATGATTCTTTGGAAAGTGCCTTTAGATACTCGTCAAATTTTACCGACAGCTAACATAGACGGAGTGAAAGAAAAGTGGGGTTTTCAAGACGCTTCTAAAATTGACTCCCAGGCTTCGCGGGCAATTTTAGCTGATTTTAACAATGGAGATTTGGCAAATATTCGCCGAGTTTTTGGTTTTACAACTTTGTTTCAGCCGAAGAAATCGGTGACTCGCGCCGAAGCTGCCGCTAGTTTGTGGTATTTTGGCGTTCAAGATGGGGGATTGTCAGCTAAAGATGCTCTGCAAGCAAAGTCTCAACCTACCCAGTAAAGTTGTTTGAGTGTTTCAAAGTTCACACAAAGCCTCTACTTATTCTGAAGCAAGTTCGATCGTTCCGACTTAGGTTCTCAGCAAAAGAAGCACCCAAGTCAGAACCATCGAACCTTTTTGATTGCGGTAGTCACCGCAGTAGAAAATTCCCGTTTCTGTAATTTCTGTGCGCGAGTCACAGTCACAAATCCTTTCAAAAACCGTACATCAACATCTTTCTGCTTGAACGGCGCACGCTGCGGGATCAATTGTTTTCCCTCAGTCTTCATTTATGTATCCTCCGACACAATTTCTGGGAATTCCGAGAAGATTTTGTACGTATTTTAACCAACAGTTTTCAATCCTCTCAGTAGGACTCCGGATGCGGTAGCGGCCTTAACGATAAATGAAAAAGAGTGTTTGAGCTCTGGGAGAGCGTTTTTTAATGTACGATATGACCCGATTCACCCCGCAAGACATGGCGAAATGCAGCTTAGTCCTGCGCCAGCTAGGTAGAAATACAGCTAGTATGGAGGCTTGCAGCCAGAAAATTGTTAAATTTATTTATCAACATTTTTGCAGTTCGGAAACAGGAGAAAATAGCTGTGTTTTGGTGCGTTTGTTCAAAACTCATCCCTACGGCGAATTAGAAGACTCATTGCAACAATCTGTCCGCCGTTTGATGAACAATAATTCCCCTGCATCCGACATGAAATGCTGGACTTTGCTAGCAGCAGCAGGCTCCCAACCGCAGTGGAATTCTCGGCATACAGCAGCCCAAAATACTGCTATTGGGTTAGTTAGCGCCGAATTAGTAGCCGAAATGCCGGCGATTTCGGCAATAATCCGGCAGTTTGGTTTAGACATTCCTACAGTCATCGGAACCCAGCCAGAAAGGTTTCTGCAATTAGAACCCGCAGTATTAAATATTTTTCACGTTTCAGAGGCAAAAGGCAGTCTCTTGATTCCCGAACAAAAATCTTTAATTATTCCCTACCAAGTCAAATCTGTGTTGGTATTTGGGGGACTTCTGCCGTCTGGGAGTTTGTTTGCTGTAGAGATTTTCCTGAAAGTTAAAATTTCACAAAACACGGCCCAAATGTTTAAACATTTAGCACTGAGTGTCAAAACAGCTTTGTTGCTTAGTGGTGAAAAAGTTGTATTTGATTCCTCAAACACTGCGGCAAAATCGGGCATCAATAATGATTTTCACGAAACTCAATTTCTGGAATATCAAATTTCTAATTTGATTCAATTGCTGGATTTTTCAGAACAAGAAATGCTCAGACAAGCCTCTCGTTTTCAACAGATAATTGATAAGTTGCAACGCGAAATTGCCGATCGCAAAAACAAGGAACAAGCTTTGCCACTAAGTCAAGAGTCATTCACGGGTATCCTCAATGTTCCCAATGATGGTATTGTTCGCCTTGAGGAAAATCAAGGAAGTCAGCGTTTTGATCGAGGAGACGAACAGATTTAACTCAACTTCTGTTGTTAAAATAGATTCGCAGCATGGGAATGCAATTTTTTAGAATCTTAGATTGATGTTTGAGGTGAATTTCAAAATTATAATTAGCTTCGTAGGCGTGAATCACGTTCTGGGAAACTTGTTTTTTGCAGCAAGAGGAAATAGCCCGACCTTGGCTCAAATATCAATAATTGTTCTTGGATATTGGGAGAATTGCTCGACTCCGCAGCAGTCATTTAAAAGCACTTCTATAAATTCTCCCTCTAGGCTTTTTTTTGCAGGGACGTTTACTTGATACCGCTTTTTTTGCACAATTAATTATTTTAGCAATTGAAAGCTAGCAAATATAGCCTTGCTCATAAAGATGAGGTACTATCCGGCATAGGGCTCCGTGGGCATAGGACTATACTCACTTTTGTTATCGCCGCTATATGTTGATTTTTCACTAATTTTTGGGCTATGATTTTGCGCTGCATTAGTTGCGCTAAATCTTTGAAAAATAAAGCCATAATTTACTTTGTCGTTACTGTCAAAATAACAACATTTCGGAGGGTTTGAACTCTCAGGAGTAAATCTGCTTTAATGTATGTCAAAATGCGATTCCAAACGCGGGAATAAAAAATGTTAGAGTTCGATCGCCTGTTTCAAACAATCGAAGAATTAGTCATGCTGCACTCGCCCAGCGGTGTAGAGTCGGAAATTAACCAGCGGTTGATGGAAAAATTCGCCGCTTTGGGTGTGAATGCTTGGATCGATCGCGCGGACAATGCGATCGCCCTAATTCCTGGCCGCAATCCCGAAAGGTCGATCGCCATTACGGCCCACAAAGACGAAATTGGGGCGATCGTCAAAACCATAGGCGATCGCGGCCGCGTGGAAGTCCGCAGATTGGGCGGCACGTTTCCGTGGGTTTACGGCGAAGGCGTTGTCGATTTGTTGGGCGACAAGCAAACAATTAGCGGCATTCTCAGCTTCGGAAGCCGCCACGTTTCTCACGAATCTCCCCAAAAAGCTCAGCAGGAAGATGTTTCTCTCAAGTGGGAAAATGCCTGGATTGAAACCAAGTGTACCAGGGAGGAATTAGCCGAGGCGGGCATTCGGCCTGGAACGCGGATGGTGGTGGGAAAGCACCGCAAGCGCCCGCTGCGGTTGAAGGATTGGATAGCGAGCTACACCCTGGACAACAAGGCTTCTGTGGCGATTTTGCTGGCTCTGGCCCAATGTTTGCAAGAGCCTGCGGTGAATGTTTATCTGGTGGCTTCGGCGAAGGAGGAGGTTGGGGCGATCGGGGCTTTGTATTTTTCGCAGCGCCAGCCGTTGGACGCGCTGATTGCTTTGGAAATTTGCCCTCTAGCGCCAGAATACCCGATCGACGATGGCGAAAAGCCGGTTTTGCTGGTTCAGGACGGCTACGGAGTTTACGATGAAGGATTGAACGCCCAATTGCGCGCAGCCGCCGCCGCAGCCGATGTGGAGGTGCAGTTGGCGGTAATTAGCGGTTTTGGGAGCGATGCTTCGATCGCCATGAAGTTCGGCCATGTAGCCCGCGCGGCTTGTTTGGCTTTCCCGACGCAGAACACCCACGGGTTTGAAATTGCTCACTTGGGGGCGATCGGCAACTGCGCCAGCATCCTCAAAGCTTACTGCGAGCAGCTTTCGGACGACTAGAAAAAAAACTTTCACAAAGTAGTTGACAGATTGGGAAAAATTAGTTAAGGTAATAAAGGTGCGGAACACAAGCAAACGCAGCGAAACGCGCCCCCATCGTCTAGAGGCCTAGGACACATCCCTTTCACGGATGCGACGGGGATTCGAATTCCCCTGGGGGTATTAAAAATCTAACTCTGATATCAAATTGATATCTAGCAACTGGTAAAGGCAAAAACCCGAACCCACACGCTAGGTATCATTTTTGCATTTGGGGTGGGTGAGAAACTTAGTTTTTGATTAAGGGTAAGCTGTTGCTCATATAGATTGTGTATGGCGATTGAGGGGGAGAGGGTCCGATGGGGATCGGGGGAGAGAATTTGACGATTTTTGATTGTCATCAAAATATACAATGTTTATTTGCACAACAGCTTACAAATCTTGTTCTATTAAATCAATCAATTCAAGAATATTTATTGAACAGCTAGGTTCAACATTTGACTCTTCGCCAATATGAACATGATGGGGAAAATTGGGTAAGTTCGGGAAATGTTCGACATTATCCCACCGCTTCCGTAAAGTTTACTGAGTTTCATCCATCCACTGATATCGATAACTTTCGCTAATGCAACGATTATCGAGAACGGTAAAAAATTCTACAACTTCTAAAAAATCGCCATTTCTGAGGGTTAACCGATCGCGAAAATAGCCGCTTTCGAGCAAGGTTCGTTCTTTAACAATCGCCACAGTTATGACTGCAGGGCTTGCCAGCAATTTAGCTTTGATTTCTGTGAGATACTGGGCTGATATCATGCTTGGGAGTTAGAGAGCAGAATCTGCAAGCGTTCTCGCACAGAACACGACATTTGATAGAAAGAACTCCACTCGATAAAATCGATATCATCTCCTAATTCTCCAGCCCGAAATTTTTGGTTAAACTCAGGGGATGGCATTTGATACTGAGTTTCAAATTGCTGTAAATCAGTTTCTAGTTCTGCGGCTTGTTGTTTAGCAACGGCAATTTCGTGGGCGATGATTTTTGAGAGTGAAAGTTCTACAACTTCGCTGACTTCGCCTCGGTTATAGAGTTTTTCTAAAATTTTGAGCTGTTCTAGAATTTGATTTTTGGTGGCCATTGCCTAGTGGTGGATAATTTGGCTTGAATTTAGTTTAACTTAATTTTATTTGAATCTGGAAAGGGCGATCGCACGCTCCATCGGAAAACTATTTTTTTGAGACTAGCGGAAACCCTATTCCCAATTCCCAATTCCCCAGCATATTTATTTTTCAGCGATTTGATCGAGCTTTTCCTTCACCAACAAATTTAATAAAAAGCGCAGCGCAAATAAGCCGCCGCATCCCGCAACAGCAAAAGCCACGATCGCCCCCGTTTGATATCCGCCCACCAGCAGCACCGCACCCGACAGCACCGCAAAACCAGTCACACAGGCAAAAATTAGAGTTTTCAGAGCTAGGTTGATGCGTTTGAGGGCGCGATCGCTCGAACTATTTCGCACTCTAATTTGCAATTCGCCATCTTCGATTCGCTGCTCCAAACGCTTGAGGAAAACTTGCGATTTGCTCGGGCTTTGCAATTTGTAGGTGATAAAAGCTCGGGCTTGTCTGGCTAATTCTGCGATCGCACTTCCCCGGCCCTTACTCACAGCAATACTCTTGACAAAAGGCTGAGCGGATGCTAGGAAATTGTAGTCAGGGTCAAGAGTTCTAGCAATGCCGTCGAGAGTTGTCAGAGACTTGACAATAAACATCATTTCTGCAGGCAAGCGAAACGGTTGCTGCTCGAACATAATGTAAAGTTCGTTCTTAATTTCATTAAAAGCTTGAAAGTCGATCGGCTTATCAATAAACTTATCCAACAAAAAAGTAATCAGCCTCCGCACCGGCATCATATCCGGCATCGGCTCAACTAAGCCGATCGTCATTAAAGTATTGAGTACCTCATCAGTATCTTTTCTGAGCACCGCAAAAAAAGTATTGACCATTTGGTCTTTAGCCAGAGACTTCACCTCAGCCATCATCCCAAAATCGTAAAAAATCAACCTACCATCTTCTGTCACCGCCAAATTGCCCGGATGCGGGTCAGCTTGAAAAAAGCCGTCAATTAATAATTGCTTCAAGTAACAGCAAATCCCCACTTGATTGAGCTTAGCAATATCTACTCCCATCGCTTCTAAACTCAGGCGATCGTCCACCTTAATGCCGGGTGCGTATTCTACAGTCAGAATTTTTTTAGTAGTATATTGCCAGTAGACTTTAGGAACAATAATCTGAGGATATTCTTGAAAATTATGGCTGAAGCGATCGGAATTTTTACCTTCTTGCACGTAGTCAATTTCTTGATATAAAATCTTAAAAAACTCGTGATAAATAGATTCCAAATCGTACTTGCGCGTCGCCGGAAAATAGCGATCGCAAAAACGCATCACTTGGCGCACCGCCTTCACATCTAAATCGAATAAACTTTCTAAACCCGGACGCTGCACCTTGACAACCACATCTTCCCCGGTGTGCAGCCTCGCCTTGTGCACCTGTCCCAGACTCGCCGCAGCAATGGGAAACGGGTCAAAATCGCGGTACAAAGCATAAATATCTTTGCCTAATTCTGATTCTACAAGGGCGATCGCCTCTTCGGAACTAAATTCAGGAACCCGATCCTGCAACTGTTCGAGTTCCTTGACATACTCCAGCGGCAGCAAATCTGCCCTCGTCGAGAGAGACTGGCCGATTTTGATAAAGGTGGGGCCCAAATCCAGCAAAGTATTGACCAACCAATGGGCGCGAATTCTTCTAGTTTGAGGAGAATTATTTTGCAGCAGTCCATCCCACCACAAAAAAAACATAAACTTTGCCGCCGCAGCAAAAACGTCTATTTGTCGTGCCAGGGGCGAATATTTAGAACGCTGCCAACGCAGGAGTTTTGGTGCAGCTTTTGTTAGCATAATATTCAGGTTCTAGTTCCATGCAGCGCGATAATTTTTTAGGGCTATTATATAGCATAGAAACCTGCTTCGACGTACAAAAAGACGCGTTGCAGGCTTTTGAAAAATTTTAAAAACCCGGTTTATGCGGTCAAAAATGGATGATAAACTAAGGAACTAAAATTTAATAATTTAAACACCTCCTCCAGTCCTCTATCTCCTATAGAACCTGTTTAAGAGCGGACTTAATTCCGCAGGCGCGAACCTGTTTAAGAGCGGACTTAATTCCGCAGGCGCGAACCTGCTATTGAGACAGGAAACCTGACAAACAATTTTAAAAGCAGGATTTACTAGGTTTGCGAGATTTTCCAATCTCCGAATCAAGGCAAGTCTTCGCCTGTTTGTTGCCAATTAAGCGTTGCTTTTCTACCTAACTATTCTTCTAGTTGACAGAGCTCCGCTGGAGATTTTAGCAGAGTCAGAGTAAAAGATGTGCGCCACAAGTCGCCAGCTTCAGAACTTTCTGCAGGAGAGCTAGACACCTCGATCGTACCATTCAAGTGCTCTACTAAACACTTTACCAGCGCTAGACCCAAACCCGTACCCGCGATCGCTTGGTCAGTAATGCCAGTCCCGCGGCGGAATTTGTCAAAGATGTGGGGTAAATCAGCAGCAGAAATGCCGCGCCCGAAATTAGAGAGGCTCAAGACAATGCAGTCACCAGCCTCAGATGCCTCCAAAATCACCGCACTTCCAGCAGCCGAGTATTTGCCAGCATTCGTCAGCAGTTCCAGCAGCACCCGCTTGAGACTGTCCGGGTCGGTTTGCAGCGAAGGGGAAGACTTCGGCAAATTTACCTTCAGAGTCAATCCCCTATCCGCCCAATTTTTTTCAAAATCCCCAGCTAAATCTTGAATTAAATGCTTGAGATCGATTTCGATCGGAGCAATAGGGACTTGCTGCGGTTCAAACTGCTTGAGAGCCAGCAAATCGTTAACCAGAGCGGTTTGCTTAGAACACTGTTGCTCTAGAATGTCGAGATACTTAGCCCGACTTGCTAAGGGCTGTTCGGCTTGTTTGAGCATCAGAATCGCCAGCTTCATGATGGTTAAAGGGGTACGCAACTCGTGACTCATTGTACTGAGAAACTCGTCTTTCATCAGTTTCAATTTGCGTAGTTGCTCTCGTTGATTGGCAGATTTTGCGTACAGTTTTTCCTGCACCTCGAGACTTTGTTGCAACTGAGCGGTTCTATCTTCGACTAGGGTTTGCGCTTGCTTGAGTTTCTGATTTTGGATAATCGCCTTGCTGACTCGGAAGCAGACTGATTCGAGCACTTCCAATTCTTCAGGACTCCAAGGGCGGGGCTCGGAGTGCTGCAACACCAAGAACCCCAAGACGGTTTGCTCTTTGTTGGTGTCGGTGAGGGGAACTAGCAATAGGGCGCGAATGTCTTGGAGTTTCAAGATTTCTGCGAGTTTCTCTGGTTCGTTGCCGATTAATTCGCTGGCGTCAGCGAGGGTGAGGGGTTTGGGTGCGGTGTGGAATGCTCGATCGCACAAATTAGATTCCGACAGCCAAAAAGCGGGAGAATTCTTTGATTTTGAATCGGAGATTTGAGATGTGAAATTAGCTGTTTTTTCTAAATTTTTTGTTTTCCCACTCGCACTTTGTTTGTGGATCTTATTTGATTTTATTGTTTGTTTATTGGCACTTTTTTTAACAGCGAATTCGCAAACCAATTCGACTTTTGCTTTGGGCGTTTGAGTCAGGGAAGATGTTTCTAAGAGGGAATCTGTATATTTCAACAGCAGGATTTGACCTCTATCTACTTGCAGGGTATCGACGGTACGTTCAATAACTCGCTGCAAAATTAGATCTACTTCTGAACTCGTCTCCATCGCTGCGGCCACAGACTTGAGAAGATTTTTGTATTGAGCTTGTTGCTGTAACTGTTGTTTTAAAATGGCAATTTCTTGATTTTTTTGAATGTGACAAATCGCGATGCCGATCGCGTCTGATACTGCTTCTAGGCGCTTTTTGTCGGCGGCCGACCACTCGTGAGGTTGCGACTTACCAACAACTATTATCCCATTTACAGCTCCTCCAAATCGTGCTGGGCCTGCCAAAATTGCCCTCCCAGACAGCGGTGTCGCGGAGGAATTGGGCGATGAAGCTGCTGCAGTATCGAGATAGTCTGATATCGCCACTATCTCGCCCTCTGCTAGGACTTTGGCCAGGAGTGGATGGTCGAGTGATATGTTGGGCGATTCTAATTTGGTGGTTTGGGACTGTTCCGCTGTTTGAGTTGAATCCGCTGCGACAGGGGCAGGATTTGGGCGATCGCTCTTATTTTCCCAGCAAGCATTGGGATTTATTAGTTTCTGGTTAGCTACAGCAGCAACCAAACAGAAATCTACCCCCCATGCAGCCCCCAAAGTATTTGCTATTTGCAGGAGGATTTCTCGATCGATGCTGGTAGCGAGAATTTGGTAAAATTGCGGCCCATTAAGGGCGGGATCGACCTGATACTGCATAAGACGATCCAGAAATTTTGGGACTGATACTGGTTCTGTGATTTGTGGTAGATGCAAAGTGCAAGACTGGCGATCGGTCGATCGGTCGATCGATCTGAATAACGTCTTGATTTCCCTGGCGATCGATCATGGCAAATAAGCCTTTATTTTTAAATAGTGTTTGAGCTGGCTCGCGCTGCAAATAGAACCTATCAATCACAGTCAGCTTAACTGTTATGAGCCTGCTTTCTGTGTTTGTGTAGCTTGCGGGCGGGTCATTGTCTGTAGGAAAATATACCTCAAGCGGATCGAGTTTTATTTTGCTGTTTTCTACCCTTTACCCGATCGGGATAAATCCCATCCCACTAATTTTCATGCCCCCAAAAACGGGTACTTACTTTCCGACACTTTTGTCATGGAAATCCCAAGATTTTAGAGTCTTGTTCTGGTTCCTAGATTGAATGCTGAAAGTAAATCTTCAATACGAAAATCGACTGACCGTTATTATTATCAAGCTTTTCTAGAGACCGCTTGGTGACACTCCTCTGCTGAGTCTGTGATGTTTCCTATTTAAGTTTGTGATCCTAGCAAAATTTTATTGTGATACAAATCAGCCCATCAAGTGATGGCGATCGCAAAAATTAAAAAATCCCCAAATCCTCACTCGCGGTCTGGCTGATGGTTACGAAGTTTTTGCTCAAAAAAACATTTTTCACTGCTTCTAGAGACACTGAGATAGCTCTCTTGTTAAGTTTATGCAACCTTCCTGCTTACTTATTTTCTGCTTCCTGTTGGGCGTTATCGCTATTTTGGCGGTAAACAGCCCTCCGGTTGACAGCAGTCGTGTAGCGGGGATGATTTGGAGGCACGGCGGCCATCAAATCCGAAGCTTGCTGCCACTTAGCAGCTACCATTAACCAATCCTGGCGAGATTGAGCATTTTTGCCCTCGGTGGCTGCTTGCTCGGCCGTTCGCACAGCTTGTGCAAAAGAGTCCACAGCAGAATTAGCAGTCTGCGGAGAAATTTTCTTTTCTGGTGTTGCTGGACTTGGAGTAGCAACGGCTTGGGTGGTGGCTGCGGTGCTGTTTGGCACTTGGGAATTGAGCCCTTTGTAGATGGCGGCGATCGCAGCGAGCAACAGCACGGTCAAGCCGACACCTGCGACGAGACCGCGCGGTAATTTTCGCGGTTCCTGCATCGAGCGAAGTGGAGCAATTCTCGGCAAAGCCCGCTTGCCCCCTCGATCCTGGCGTTCGTGATGGGCGGCGGCCAAACGCTTGAAGAAATTCGGCTTTCTGAGTTTAATTTGTTGAGACCACAGCAGTTGATTTTCGGGATCGCGGCTAATTTCTTCGAGCCACAGCAGTTGGTGTTCTCGGACAAGCCTGCTGTTGATGTTGACTCGGCGAATATTGCGGGGATCTAAGCCCTCCAAAATTTCTCGGACTCGATCGACCAAACTAGACTGTTCTAGCAGTTGGGGTGTGGCAGCTTCGCACAGCAGTTGCAGCACACCTTCGGCAAAAACGGCTCTAGCCCTGACTCCTACCTGTGCGAGCTGGTCGTTAAGGATTTGAATAATCGCTGCCACGGATCCCAGGCGAGCTTGTCGAGCAATATCATCTATTTGTTGATTCACCATAAAACTTCTTGACGCTTAGCAGTCTGTATATTTATCAATCCAAAGTCTCGGATCTAATTTTTACTTCTACAGGTTATCACTGGCGCTGCCAGGTTAAAATGAACTGGTGCAAATTTTGCATACCGATCGCACTTAAAACTATCAACACAGCCGAAGAGCTCGCGCCAAAAGGAAATAAATAAACTATGGGTAAAGTAATTAGCGGTAAAATTTTTGTTTTAGACGACAACATCGATACAGATCAAATTATTCCTGCCGAATATCTGACCCTGGTGCCCTCGAAGCCCGACGAGTACGAGAAACTCGGCAGTTATGCGATGATTGGGTTGCCCGATCGCTACGGCAAGTTTATCGAAGCAGGCGAAATCAAAACCCAGTATCCGATTATAATTGCCGGCGAAAATTTTGGCTGCGGTTCTTCGCGGGAGCACGCTCCGATCGCTCTGGGGGCCGCGGGCGTCACAGCAGTGGTGGCTTTGTCTTACGCGCGGATTTTCTTTCGCAATTGCTCGGCTACTGGCGAATTGTACCCGATCGAATCGGTCGATCGACTTTGCGATGTATTTTTAACTGGCCAAGAAGTGACGATCGACTTTGCGGCAGAGCAAATTATCAACCACACTCTCGATCGAACTTTCTCGCTCAAACCTTTAGGAGAAGTAGGCCCGGTAATTGATGCCGGAGGGTTGTTTGACTACGCGCGCCAAACGGGAATGATTGCTGCTCGGTAAAGACTGCAAAGAAACCCGATAGCAACCACAGGGATTGCCTACAAAAACCGGGTTTCTTGATTTTGTTTGTATTGATGTCGGCCTACTTTTATTTTGAAATTTGGTAGTGCCTAACAAGTAGAAAACTTATGCAACTGGCACAATTCTATTGACTTGTAGAGTGCTCTACTACTTTCGTTATAATAGGGCGACTATCGAAAGTTTGGGATAGTAGAGCACCTTACTACTTGTTACACTTCCGTAAGTCCTAAAGTAATAATATCTCCTAGAGTTTTGTGGGAACTCTGGCGTTGCTGAGTGAAGGTTTTCTTGGCTAGCGATCGGGATTTAGGGCAAGCAATCGAGGTCTCGGATCGGACAATTTTTCCCACAGAACCTGCTCAATAGCTGTACCCTCCTAGCGCCCGATTTCAACATCTTCAAGGATACCGAGGGCGTCGGGAACAAGGACAGCAACGGAATAGTAGGCGCTGACCAGGTAAGAAATAATAGCCTTTTCCTCGATGCCCATCAATCGGACAGACAGGCCAGGTTGGTATTCGTCGGCGATACCCGTTTGGTGCAAACCAATCACGCCCTGGTCTTCCTCACCAGTCCGCAACACCAAGATAGAACTGGTCTGGTTCTTGGTAATTGGGATCTTGTTACAGGGAAGAATGGGTGTATTGCGCCAAGTGATTACCTTGCTCCCATCCATGTCAATGCTGTCTGGGTAGATGCCTCGGCGGTTGCACTCCCGACTGAAGGCGGCAATTGTTCGGGGATGAGCTAGGAAGAACTTCGACTTCCTCCGACGAGTAATCAATTCATCAAGATCGTCGGGGGTGGGAGGACCGCTGCGGGTGTAGATACGCTGTTTCAGGTCAGCATTGTGCAGCAACCCGAATTCCCGGTTGTTGATCAACTCGTGTTCTTGACGTTCCCGCAATGCCTCCACGGTCAGCCGCAGTTGTTGTTCCGTCTGATTCATCGGTTCGTTGTACAGATCCGCGACGCGAGTATTCACCCGCAAGACAGTTTGGGCAACGCTCAATTGATATTCGCGGGGTGAGAGTTCGTAATCAACGAAAGTCCCTGGCAACGGGGTTTCGGCAAGATGACCGGCAGACAGCGCGATCGAAGCTTCGCCCTGCTTGTTTTGCGGTTGTTCGGCACGAGTCCTAAACTGTTCAACCTGAGCCTGCAACGCGCCCGACTGGTTGAGCAGTTCCCGAAACGCCTGTTGTGGTAGCGCCAATACCGTGCATCGGGTCACAGCCTTGATTGTAAACTTCCAAGTGCTTTCTGACTCCACCAACACATGATCGCCAAAATGATCGCCATCTGCCAGCATATCCAGCAAAGGCTCCTCGCCATACTTGCCAACAACCATCTTGTTGACCTTGCCATGAGCGATCGAGAAAAGCCGATCGGCCGGCTGACCTAACTGCACGATGATGTCACCAGGTGCGAACTCCTCTTGCACAAACCGACCTGCTAACGCACTCAACACCGCGATGTCGTCAAACCCTCGCAGCAAGGGCAACTCACACAGTTCTTGGGGAATCACCTGCACCCTCGCTCCGGTGTTGGTGAAAGTCAACCGCCCATCACCCACCGTATAGGTCAAGCGACGGTTCACCCGATAGGTGCCACCCTTCGTCTGTACCCACGGCAACATCTTCAACAACCACCGCGATGTAATTTCCTGCATCTGCGGTGCAGATTTGGTCGTCGTCGCCAAATTTCGGGCTGCTGCCGTACCCAAACTCAGTTGAGGTTGTTGACCCTCAACATCCAAATCCGAATCATTAGAATACGTCATTACCTCATCCTCTAGTTACTAACAAAAATGCAAGGACTTACGCAAATTCTGCCATTAACCGCTATCTAGTAGGATGACATTTGCGTAAGTCCTGAGTGCCTAATCCAATAGATAAGAAGTTAAGGCGATAACCCTTTTGCCAATTGCTCATTGACACAAGTTATTTCCCTTAATCTCTCACAAATATTTAGCGCCCGATTTCGACATCTTCGAGGATGCCGAGTGCGTCAGGTACTAGGACGGCTGCCGAGTAGTAAGCAGTGACCAGGTAGGAGATGATAGCTTTTTCGCTGATACCCATGAAGCGGACAGAGAGGCTGGGTTGGTATTCGTCGGGGATACCCGTTTGATGTAAGCCGATCACCCCTTGTTTTTCCATACCAGTGCGGAGCAAGAGGATAGAACTGGTGCGGGCCTTGGTGATGGGGATCTTGTTGCAGGGGAATATGGGTACGCCGCGCCAAGCCGTCACTTGAGCGCCGTTCATATCTATGCTGCTTGGATAGATACCCAAGCTGTTACACTCGCGACCGAAGGCTGCGATCGTGCGGGGGTGAGCTAGGAAGAACGATGGCTCCTTCCATACCGTTGCTAGCAGTTCGTCGAGGTCGTCGGGGGTGGGTGTGCCACCACGGCTGTAAATGCGCTGTTTGAGGTCAGCGTTGTGCAGTAACCCAAAATCTGGGTTGTTGATCAACTCGTACTCTTGACGTTCCCGCAATGCTTCGACGGTCAGCCGCAATTGTTGCTCGGTCTGATTCATCGGTTCATTGTAGAGATCGGCTACCCTGGTACTGATCCGCAACACGGTTTGGGCGATGCTCAATTCATATTCCCGGGGTGCAAGGTCGTAATCGACGAAGGTTCCCGGCAACTCGGTCTCCGCGAGATGTCCCGCTGCCAGGTCGATGCAGGCTTCACCGTGCATGTTCTGCGGCTGTTCCAAGCTGGCTCTGAACTCCTCAACATGAGTTCGCAACGCTTCCGACTGGTCGAGCAACTGCTCAAACGCCTGTTGGGGTAGCGACAACACTATGGTTCTGGTAATCGCCTTGAGGGTGTACTGCCAAGTGTCCTCGGACTGCACCACAGTTTCATCGCCGAAATGGTCGCCGTCGGCGAGCACATCCAATACGATTTGCTCGTCATACTTGCCAACACCAATCTTGTTCACCTTGCCATGAGCAATCAGGATCACGCGATCGGCCGGCTGCCCAATCTCGACGATCACGTCGTCTGGGGCGTACTCCCGCTGCACAAACTGATTTGCCAACGCAGTCAACACATCAAGGTTGTCAAACCCTCGCAGCAAGGGCAACTCAGTAAGTTCGTGGGGAATCACCCGCACTTCGGCTCCGGTGTTGGTGAAAGTAACTCGCCCATCACCGACGGTATAACTCAACCGACGGTTGACTCGAAACACGCCACCCTTCGTCTGCACCCACGGCAATAGCTTCAACAACCACCGCGATGTAATTTCCTGCATCTGCGGTGCAGATTTGGTCGTCGTCGCCAAATTTTTGGCAGCGGCTGTACCCAAACTCAGTTGGGGCTGTTGACCCTCAACATCCGCACCCGAATCATTAGAATATGTCACAACTTAATCCTCAACTATCTAGTTACTAAAAAACTCGGTCTAATTTGACCGAACGCTGACAAAAGAACCCACTCCAACAAAACCTATTTTCTTACATAAGGGTCTGAATTGCTCGACCACATATTGTCAAAATTATTTCCCGCACCGACCAACGAGCCGATCCGTGCAGCCGAGGTTCCCAGCCCTGTGGGGCCACTGAGCAGCCGCGCTATCGGGGAAGCACTATTACGCAATTCAAATTCCTTATAGCGGTCTACCTTGATATGCCACCTGAGTACGCCGCACATCCAATTTTCTAATTTCTCGACGTATCCCAGCAATTTCTCGCGGGTACTTTCATCCAGGTTGAAATCGTCGAACAGGGCAGGCAATTCAGTGGCAACAATGTGTTGAAACTGTTGGGCCCGGGCGGTCATCAAATTGTTCACAATCTCGACAGCCTGGGGTATATTGCAGTTGAGGAAATTCTGCACAACTAGCACGAGGTTATGGATTTCGCCCTCAAATTCGATTTCTTTTTGGTAGGAAAAGATGTCGTTCGTGAAACAGGCAAAGTCTGCCGCAGAATTCTCCAGCGATCGCATTGGCCGGCTGTAGTAAATCTCCATCGGGATCTCGCCGCCCTGGGCTAGTCGAGACAAGCTCATCGTCAAATCCGAGCCAAAGGTCTTACGGCGCATCTCGATATAATCGATCGGGTCAGGAATCCGATTTTGGATCTGGTTGGCGAGTTCCCACACCCAACTGTCAGTCATATCCTGAATCGCGCGGCGGAACTCAGTCCGCGCGGTGAGGGACATGGGCCCAGCAGTGCGAGACCAAATATCTGCCAAGCCCCGTTCCACCGGATTAGTCGGCACGGCAGGGGGAGTGGAGTCGTCCAGGGGCATGAAAACCGACATTCGGGCGTTGAACACTTTCGCACCAACTATGTCCCGGTTATTTCCGTAGATGGCTGGGAAGTAATCGTCGGCATAGGTTCCCCACACCAGCCAGCACGCTGTCAGATTCAGCTCATCCTCAGACCCCTTCGGATGGATCAACGCACCGCATAGGGCGACATCGGCAACATCAAACTTGTGGTCATTCCAGATGAAGCCATCAGGAATGCCCGGTAGCTCGTCCAGCATCCCCATCTGGCGTGCCCATTCCTTGGAATGCTTCCGCGCCTCATCCAGATTGGGATTCAAAGTGGTAGAGAAGGGCATATAAAACTTAGGCAGTTTCGCTGGCCCTACAGCCTGGTAGGGAACGTGAGTAAAGCTATTGAACCTTCCTAAACCCAAGGTGGAGTATAACGATTCCAACCGCAACCCCGATGTCCCTAACCCTGTGGGGCCTAGATTCAGCGTCGGTGTCGCAGAATTACCCGCTTCCTCGTTCATGTAGCGGCTCGACCTCATGTGCCACTCGTGACCGCCCGACTGCCAATCCTGAAGTCCTTTGATGTAAAGGAGAACGTTCACACGCTCTACGGGGTCTACTCCGTACTCCTCAAAGAGGGAGGGCAACTCGGTAACAGCAGTGTTGTCAAACTGATATAACCGCGAGTTCAGCAGCTCGTTGGTGAGATTAGCCGCCTCTTGGGTACTAATATTCAAGAAGCGCTCCAAAACCAACACGCAGTTGGAATTCTCACCTTCATCTTCCACTTCTCTCTGGTAGGAGAACAGGTCGTTGCGAAGATGCACTGCATCGGCAAATGTGTCTTTTAAGACTCGCATCGGTCGAGTGGCGGCAATTTTAGCTGGAACTTCTACAAACGCAGCGTGTTCGACGAGATGGGCTGACCAGGGTGCGCCACCGACTTTGCGCCGCATCTCGATATATTCGATCGGGTTAGCAATCCGATTTTGATTGATATTGGCGAGTTCCCACATCGACTCATCTAAGAGGTGCTTGGTACTCTCAAAGAATCGTCGCCGCCATTCCACAGACTTAGTAAAGGCGGTGCGAGACCAGAGGTTTAACAAACCGCGCTCTACTGGGTTGGTGGGAACGGGAGGGGTTTCGTTAGGGAAAATCGGCATAAATGCGGGTAGTCGATCGAGGTATTCCTTCGCCCCAACCAAATCTTGACTGCGCTTATAGATTTCCAGAAAGTGATCGTCAAAAAAGAATACCCACACATACCAGTCGGTTACTAGGTCAAGTTCCGTCCCTGGTGCGTCTGGATGGGTGTAAGAGCAAAGTAAAGCGTAGTCATGGGCATCGAATTTACGTTCGTCCCAAATAGGTTGCTCTTGGGCTTCCTCTTTTGAGCCAAGTATGCCCATATCGTAAGCCCACGCCTTGGAATGAACTCGCGCTGCTTCCAGGTTTGGGTTCAGTCGTGCCGGCCAAGGCATATAAAATTCTGGCAGTTTAAATGGTTGCATGATCTGCGCGTAACCTTCTGTTGGGTCTTCTTGCTATTTTTTGCCGACCAACGGCTGAGCTGTGGCAGTTGGCTAGCATTCTCGCCGCCCTAGCCAGGTCTCATATGTGGTTTGTTAGCGATTGTACTGTACGCTAGTTCATATTCACGGTAGCGATCGAGTCAATAAAATTTAATAAAATACGCTGGTGAGCCATGCCAAAAGGTCGCACATCTCCTGACTGCTCAGAATGGCATTTGCCAGCCCGAATCTGCTCCGGTGTCAACAACTTCATATCCCAACCTTCAAGCAAAACTAAATCCTTGACATCCGCACTAAGTTGTCCGTGAAAAACGTGGCGAACAACATCTCCTTCGACATCGCAACAAAAAAGAGAGATACTTCTAGGAGGAGCAGCATAACTAATTTCTTCTTGCAATTCCCGGAGTACGGCAACTTCCGGCGTTTCCCCCGGCTCCAAGTGTCCGCCAAACAAAGCCCAATGTCCCGGATACCTAATATTAGGAACATCGTCCCGCAACTGGCAGAGAAACTTGCCGTCTCGGTATAAAATGGCGACCGCAACATGAATTTTAGTCATTGGTTATTGGTTATTGGTTATTGGTTATTGGTCATTAATCATATCGTTTCCGGTTGCATCGGAATAATAAAATCGAGTCAACAGTCAACAGTCAACAGTCAACAGTCAACAGTCAACAATCATGTTTGAGTGCAACCGGATTTGATATCATTAGTCATTAATCATAAAAATTTAGCGATTTAGGAGATACGGAATCATTGTATTGTCCTAGGGGCGGTTTCACCAATAATATCGAACATCAACAAACAATTTTAATAAGCCAGCCCCACCCCACAGACAATATCCGAACCACATCAAAATCAATCTTAATTAGCGAAAAAATTCGCCTGTACCTATTGCGAACCATCGGCCGCTGAAGTGCGCTTTAATTGTTTCAGTTCCTCAACATAAACTTCACCTAAATCCTGTCCTGCCAATCCCTTTAGCGTAATACTTTTGTAGCGGACTTCTCCCTTCAGCAAAACTTCATCGCCAAGCTGGGGTAAAGCTTGCTTAGTTAAAATCCAAATCTTACCGGTACTGTCTTGGATTTGATAAGCCGCATTCCCCACAAAAGGAGCGCGATTTTCCACCTTTCCCCGGAGATAAACTTCACTATCGACTTGCCGGTTTTGTTGAATGTCCGCAATATTAGTAACATTAAAACCAAGATTGAGTTGAGACATGGGTAAATTGCCACAACTGAGCAAACCGCTGGTAAGTATTAGCAATAAAGAGCCAGTGGAGAATCTTTGAACCCAAACTTGCTTAATTGCATATGTAGTCATTAGGTCAACTGATTTGAGATTTGAGATACGACTTACTTTAACAGAATCTCCAGACTCGATCGCAAGAGGCGAAATTCCTCTAGTTTAGTCCGAGTCTGCGATTAAGGTAAAATCTAAAATCGTCAGCCCCTAACCCAGAGTCTACAATGGATGCCAAAACTGCTCAAATACTAGATGGCAAAGCTTTAGCGACAAAGATTCAAAGCGAGCTGAGCGATCGAGTCCGCGCCCTACAACCCCAGATTGGGCGTCCTCCGGGACTTGCAGTGCTGATGGTGGGGGACAACCCAGCCAGCGCGGCTTACGTGCGTAACAAAGAGCGAGCCTGCGCTAAAGTTGGCATAGCTTCCTTTGGCCAGCATTACCCAGCCAATGCGACTCAAGCGGAGCTCGAACTTGCAATTAGGGCGCTCAACGAGGACGATCGAGTAGACGGCATTTTAGTGCAACTCCCCCTACCAGAAAACCTAGATGCAATTGCACTGCTGTACCAAATTGCCCCAGACAAAGACGCAGACGGATTGCACCCTATAAATTTAGGCCGCTTAGTGCGCGGGGAAGAAGGTTTACGCAGTTGTACTCCCGCCGGAGTGATGCGGTTATTGGAAGAATATCAGATTGATTTGAAAGGAAAAAATGCCGTTGTTTTGGGGCGCAGTATTTTGGTAGGTAAACCGATGGCGCTGATGCTGTTAGAAGCTGATTGTACTGTGACTGTAGCTCATTCGCGGACGAAAAACCTAGAATCAATTACCAGCCAAGCCGATATTTTGATAGCTGCAGTCGGGCGCACAGAAATGATTTCAGCTAATATGGTCAAACCGGGAGCAATAGTAATTGATGTAGGTATTAACCGCGTCGTAAATCCAGACGGTACTAGCCGTTTGGCCGGAGATGTAAATTTTGATGCTGTGAAAACAGTAGCCGAATTTATCACGCCGGTACCGGGAGGAATCGGGCCGATGACGGTTGCTATGCTGTTGGAAAATACAGTTTCGAGTTATCAAAAAAAGATGGTTTAATACGCCTGTAGTAGTAAGGTGCGCCTGCTGGACGCACCCTACATCATGCGGGTTATGCGATGGATTGTATCTCTTGCACTCACTCACAAATTATCTGCGTTTATTTGTGTTGATCTCTCTGACATCTACGGTTGCAGGATCGAGCATTTATGCAAAAAGTCTATTAAATACCGTACAGGCTAATTGTGGCTGCGGCGACTATTGTTTGATAGCAACAACGCGAATTCGTCGATAATCCGCAATCCAATTACCATCGCAGTAAAGAGTTGGCCGCAAACGTTCTTCAACTGCGTTAATTACCTGCGATCGCACTTCGTCAGACAACCCCACCAAAAACCCGCCAGCAAACATTTCAATCCAATTTACCATACCCGCGCTGCCGCCGGCTAGGGGAGTCGGGCGATCGAACAAAACCGCATAAACCACCTCAAAACCATGATTTTCCAAAAGCCCAGCATACTCGCCGATACTCGGAAAATACCAAGGATTAAGCGATTCAGGCTCCCCCAAGCCAATTTCTGACAAAACACTCAAAAGCGTCCGGGCGATCGCCCCCACATTCCCCTTACCGCCAAACTCAGCCACAAAACGCCCTCCCGGCCTCAGCGCTTTTTCCACACAATCGATCGCAGCATCCGGCTGCTTAATCCAGTGCAAAACAGCATTAGAAAACACAGCATCCAGCGGTTGCTCTACTTGAAAATCCCTAGCATCAGCAGCAGAGAAATTAATGTGAGGATAGTTAACTTTTGCCGTAGAAATCATCGCCAAAGACGAATCAATACCTTGCACAAAAGCACCGCTTTCAGCAATCTTTCCAGTTAACTGTCCCGTACCGCATCCCAAATCCAGAATTTGTTCACCAGCCTTCGGAACCAGCAACTCCAAAAGCGATTCACCGTACTGCCAAACAAAAGCATGATTTCCCTCATAAAGAGCTGAATTCCAAAAAGCTTGTGCCATCTCATCTCTCCTCTTCTCTTCTTTTCTCTTCTCTTCGCGTTCTTCGCGCCTTCGCGGTTCGTTATTAAATCATTTCCCAGCAAGCAGATTAATTCCATCCCCCTCAATTCTGCAAACCCTAATATTTTCCAAAATGCGCGCACCCTGCTTTTCATAAAAAGCAATACCAGGCGCATTCCCAGTATTAACAGTCCATTCAATCCGCCCGCAATTTGTGGACTCAGCAATTTGCGCCAAATGTTTCAACAAAGCTGTACCCACTCCCATACCGCGCATAGGAGCTTGCACAAACAAATCATCAAGCCAGAGGCACGGCTGCGCCAACAAACTTGAATAGGAAGGATAAAACATCGCAAATCCTACCGCTTTTCCTGCAACTTCCGCCAACAAAACCCGCACTAGCGGACGATTGCCAAATAAAGTTTCCTGCAATTTATCTGTTGTTGCTGCTAACAGATGTCTGGCTCCATCAAACTCGCTTTTTTGCGAAATAAAAGCCAGAATGAGTTCCAAATTTGCCAGCTCTACTTCTCTAATTTTGATATCCAAATTAGCCATTATTTGAATTCTCAATTTCACCTATTAATCACTGTATTAAATGCCCTCATAAATGTCCAATACTTGTTTAAACAACAATTTATACTTTTAAAATATTATTAAGGAATGGGAAATTATGGAACTGCGACATTTGCGTTATTTCATTGCGGTTGCAGAAGAGTTGAATTTCACTCGCGCAGCCGAAAAACTGCACATGGCTCAACCTCCGCTGAGCCAACAAATTCAGCATTTGGAGGCAGAATTGGGTTTTCAATTGTTTCGCCGCACCAAGCGGACGGTGCAGCTAACGGAAGCGGGACAGGTTTTTTTTGAGGAATCACAAAAAATTATGCAGCAAGTCGATCGCGCAATTCAACTCGGCAGACAAACCAGCCGCGGCGAACTCGGCCAACTAACTGTAGGCTTTGTGAGCTCTGCCGCGCACAATGTGGTTCCACCTATTTTGCAGGCGTTTCGCACTCGGTGTCGGGCCGTCAAACTCGAATTGCACGAACTCACAACTAACGAACAGTTGCAGGGGTTGCGGGAAGGCCGCATTGATATCGGCTTCGTGCGGCCTCCAGTCGAGGAAGATGCCATAAATTCCGAAATCGTGTTTCGAGAACCTCTGATGGTGGCGCTACCAGAAACGCATCCTTTGACGAATCGCCCTTACGTGGAATTGCGCGAACTCTCAGGCGAACCGTTCATCTTATTTGGGCGTTCCCAAGCTCCGGCATTGTACGATGCGATCGTCAGTCTTTGTCAGCAAGCCGGTTTTAGCCCGATCGCCGGTCAAGAAGCGATGCAAATGCAGACAATTATCAGTTTGGTAGCGGCCGAGATGGGCGTGGCGATCGTCCCGGCATCCATGCAAAATTTCCAGCGCAGGGGGGTTGTTTACAAATCTTTGCCAGAATCAACCTGCATGGTGGCGATCGCCCTAATTTGGCGCAACCATCCTACGGCAGCGGTGCAGCGGTTTTTGGAAGTTGTCAGGCAAAGTGGCGGATTTGAGATTTGAGATTGTAGATTTTAGATAAACGGGTAATTTCACAAAGTTATCAAAACTCAAAGATTTTCTGTGCAACAACACCCTTAGAATGATTAATTGATACTGGGAGTGCGGATAACCACCGCCCTAGAAGTCGGCCAGATTCGACCTGAACAACTCAAAGTATCTCCATTCACATTCAGTACAAGAGAGCAAGGGATGGTATTGGCAACAGAAATGGATTCTTCCACACCGGAATCCGCTTTCGACTTATCTACTTACTTAGTCGAGCAAAAAAGGGCGGTCGAGGTAGCTCTCGACAGTGCACTACCGGTGATCTACCCAGAGAAAATTTACGAAGCAATGCGCTACTCGCTGCTAGCGGGCGGCAAGCGCTTGCGTCCGATCCTGTGTTTGGCTAGCTGCGAACTGGCCGGCGGCACTACCTCGATGGCAATTCCGACAGCTTGCGCTTTGGAAATGATCCATACAATGTCGCTAATTCACGACGATTTGCCGGCAATGGACAATGACGACTACCGGCGCGGCAAACTGACGAACCACAAGGTTTATGGCGAAGATATCGCCATTTTGGCGGGCGATGGTTTGTTGACCTATGCTTTTGAATTTATAGCCAGTAAAACTGAGAACGTACCCCCCCAGCAGGTGTTGCAGGCGATCGCCCATTTGGCGCGAGCTGCCGGGGCTGGTGGACTCATAGGCGGTCAGGTGGTTGACGTGGAGTCGGAAGGAAAGACAGATGTTTCTCTGGAAACTTTAAATTACATTCACGCTCACAAAACAGGGGCGCTGTTAGAGGCCTGCGTAGTTTGTGGGGCAATTCTGGCTGGGGCTTCGGCTGCTGATTTGCAGCGGCTGTCTCGTTTTGCCAAGAATATTGGGCTGGCTTTCCAGATAATTGACGATATTCTGGATATTACGGCTACTCAAGAAGAATTGGGCAAAACTGCTGGGAAAGATGTTCTAGCAGGGAAAGTGACTTATCCGAGTTTGTGGGGAATTGATGAGTCTCGGCGTCAAGCTTCGCAGCTTGTTGCTGATGCTAAGTCTCAACTGGCAGTGTTTGGGAGCAAAGCTCTACCGCTGCTGGGGATTGCTGATTTTATTACAAGCCGCAGTAACTAGAAATACCAAACAGTATGCAGGAAATTTGCAGCGGCATTTTAAACAATCATGTACTTATAGTGGCTTTGATCGCTTGTCTGGCGGCTCAAGTATTAAAGTTGCCGATCGAATTAGTCAAAAATCGTAAATTCAATCTTCGGAATTTAGTAACCACCGGCGGAATGCCCAGCGCTCATTCTTCCTTTGTCGGCGCTTTAGCGGCTGGTGTGGGACAAACGATGGGGTGGGAAAGTTCCGAGTTTGCGATCGCCGCGATTTTTGCAATTATCGTTATGTATGATGCTGCTGGCGTCCGCCAAGCCGCCGGCAAACAAGCCCGCATTCTCAACCAACTAATTGACGAGTTTTTTGAGGAAGATCACAACCTCAATGAAGCTCGCCTGAAAGAGTTGCTGGGACACACTCCCTTTCAAGTGGTCGTCGGTTTGGGGCTGGGAATCGCGATTTCTTGGATTGCAGGGCCTGCCTATTAAGTTTTAAGTACGGAGTAGACTTGGAGCAGTGGTGTTTTTTTGACAAGTTGGAGGTAAATGTCGGCTGCGGGAATTAATATTTCGGCAACTAATCTGTCTCAAGATCAGAAAAACACCCGAATTTTTGGGAATTTTATGGCAATACCTATTATTTAATTAAGCAGTTTAAAAGGTTCAAAAATTTTTTTTAGTTACCGCTCCTTGGAGTAGTTTTGTTATGATCCAAAGACTATATATAAACAACTTCAGATGCCTAGAAAACTTTGAACTGAAGATACAGGGAATGCCATCTGCTCTTTTGATTGGAAAAAACGGTGCAGGTAAATCAACTATTGCCTCTGCATTAGAAGTCCTTCAGAAGATTAGTCGAGGCATCAATAGAATGCGCGAACTTGAAAAACTGAAGCTGATTAGCCCAAAAGATTTCGCTCGTGGGAGGTCTGATGTCCCGATCCGCTTTGAAATAGAAGTATTACTTGAAGATAAATTATACAAATATATCCTGGCGTTTGATTTGCCAGAAAAATTTAAAGAGCTGCGAGTTTTTGAAGAACAACTGCTAGTTGCAGGAGATCCAATTTACTCTAGAAAAGAAGCTCAAGTCACTCTTCACATCAGTTCGCAAAATCGTGAAGCTCAGTTTCTCCTAGATTGGCATCTTGTTGCTCTTCCAGTAATTCAGGAGCAATCTGAGACTGATCCGCTGCATATTTTCAAGACTTGGCTGGCTCGCACGATAATTTTAGCCCCGATTCCCAGCTTGATGACTGGAGACTCCAATGGTGAAACTTTGGAGCCAAAGCGAGATGGTTCAAACTTTGGGGAGTGGGTTTCTGGATTACTCAGTCGCTATCCTGCCGCCTATACACAGGTTGACAAATATCTCCGAGAAGTTATGCCTGACATTCAGGATTTTCTGAATGAACTCATCGGCAAAGACTCCAAAAGCATGATTGTGCGATTTGAAGCAAATAATGCGAATCTGAGTGTTGACTTTGAAAGCTTATCTGACGGTGAAAAATGCTTTTTTCTTTGCGCTCTTGTGTTGGCTGCTAACAAATCCTATGGCCCTCTTTTTTGCTTCTGGGATGAACCTGACAACTATCTATCCTTATCGGAGGTTGGACATTTTGTCACATCACTGCGACGCTCATTTAAGAATAGCGGACAAATCTTAGTGACATCGCATAATCCTGAAGCAATCCGCAAGTTTTCCAATGAAAATACCTTTGTATTAGATCGCAAAAGCCACTTAGAGCCAACTTTAGTCAGATTGCTCAGTGATATACCTGTTAGAGGCGACCTGATAAATGCCTTGATTGGTGGCGACATAGAGCTATGAGTAATAAGTATCAACCGCACATTCATGTGTTGGCAGAAGATGATGCTAATCGCCAGATTGCCAACGGATTTCTTCTTTGGCCAAACCTTAATAACCGTGCTGTTAAAGTCCTGCCACTTCCTGGTGGTTGGAAAAAAACTGTGGAGGAATTCACTAATAAGTATGCGTCTGAAATGCGACAATTACCAGAAAGAATGATGGTTTTGCTCATTGATTTCGACGATAGTAAAAATCGGTTGAGTTATGTAGAAAGTCATATTCCAGACGATCTAAAAGCAAGAGTATTCGTGTTGGGAGTGCTATCAGAACCCGAGAATCTAAGGACAGACATCAAAAAGACTTTTGAGGAGATTGGAGAAGCTCTTGCAAAAGATTGTTCTGACAATACAAATGAGTTATGGGGACATAATCTTCTCAAACACAACAAGCCAGAACTAGATCGTATGGCGAAGTTTGTCAAACCATTTTTGTTTAAATAAATAGCTAAAAGTCACGCACCCACTTAAATGTGAGGTACGCAACTGCCAATAATTTAGCGGAGTATCGATGGCTTAAAAGTCGTGCGCCCTACAGTCCGAATTCTGCTTGTAGCAAGTCGTCGTTGTCATCGGCGATGGTGGCGACAATAGTAATAATTCTAGAAATTTCCCCGGCAGAGATTTCGGCGATCGTCCGAGTCGAGATTACTGCAACTTGATTGTCCACAATCGCAAAATGAGATTCTAAGGTAGACAGCCAATTCATTTCTAGAATTTTCCGCATTAATTTAGCTTCATTCTTTGCCGGCAACTGCAGTACAAAAGCCCAAACAGTCAAAGTATCATCTTCGGTTTCGCCGCTGAGTTGTACGAATACTTCGACGCTGCCGTACTTGAATTTCCAAAGATGCCCGCCGGCTTCATTTTGACCCACCATGACTTTTTGGTCTACAGCCATGCTGGCAATCACAGTCTCAATTTCTTCTGCATAGGTGACTGCTGTGGCTTTTTCTACCTGCTCGGAGGCGATCGCGCTTTCACTAGATTGGCTTTCTGCGGAAGCTGTTTGTATGTTCGGTTCGCTGTTAGTCATGATTAATATTTATAAGAAAAACTATTCCAACAATCAGTTTACTTCCTATTTAGGACTTACAAAAATACGACTCACTTACAAAAACCCTCATCAACCCGGTTTCTTGACAAAAACCGCTCCCCAAAAGGCTTCTCCCAGACAAAACATCGGAGTCAGAGCCTCCCATGTTGCGTCACCAAGCTTTTCCTGGTAACGAGTAGAACGAGTCTATTACTGGTTCCCAGGCTCTTCCTGGGAACCCATATCACTTTTGCTCTGCCTCCCTAGATGTTTAAGCCTTGGGTTTAGCCGCCGACTTCTTCTCAATGGTATTCATCCCGTTGAGGAACATCGGCACAAATTTCTCCACAAATGCCTGCGGGTCACGGTTCCAGGCGCGCTGAGCCACATCGACTCTAGTCATTTGCAAGTCGGGGGCCAACAGAGTTGCGGGCAAGCGCTCCATCAAATATTGCGGGCGTTCCCACATCGGCATCGTGTTGGCAATGTCTACCAAGCGGGTGACGCGGCGGAGTTCTGCCCCCAGCATAATATCCATTCCCGATTCAAATGCTGCTTGTTCGATCGCCACATACTTGCGTTTAGCCTGTTCCACCTTCTGGCGGTGTTCCGGGCTTTTAGCAGCAATTGCGCCCAACCAGCGATTCCCCCAGCGGACGTGGCCTGCTTCTTCGGGAAAAATCTTTTCGATAGTTTCGCGGATTTTGATGTTTTCGTCGGTTTCAGGAGCCTTTTTGAGGGCGTGGATGTGGGCTGAGAAATACTCGCATCCCCGCTTCTCGGTGACATTAATCGCCGCTAGGGAAGAAATTACAAAATCTTCGCGGTCTTTGGTAGGGTCTTGTTGCTCGCTGTCGAACAACCTTTCAAACTCGTCAATGTAGGATACTCCCGGCGGCTTGCCCACATTCTGGCCCAAGTCTACCAGCAAATCTGTCAGCCACATGGCGTGCCGCGCTTCGTCCGAGATGTGCCGGGAAAGATCGCGCACAAGTTCGGCCGGTTCGCCGTCTAGCTGCTCGATCAAGTCGGTGAGGTCTTTGCAACTGCGCTGTTCGCTAAACCGATAGCGGTTGAGGGTGATCAGGTGAATTTCGCGATCGCGCACCACTTGAGCTAAAATTTCGCGTGCTCCCATTGCGTTGCGGAGCTTGCGGGGATAGGCAACAGTCATGATTTTATGTTTTTTTGTAAAGATACCTATATAAGTGTAACGCAATTTTTTTGCTTCCCAATTCACAATCCCTCCGCTTCGCTCCGCCCAATCCCCAATCCCTCCGCTTCGCTCCGCCCAATTCCCTGCGCGGGCCAATTCCCAATCCCCAATCCCTCCGCTTCGCTCCGCCCAATTCCCTGTTTTGCCAATCCCTCCGCTTCGCTCCGCCCAATTCCCTGTTTTGCCAATCCCTCCGCTTCGCTCCGCCCAATTCCCAAACTGGTCAAGTCTCAGTTGAGTCTGAAACCAGAACCGAAGCCGACTCTTGTTGAAATTTTTGTGCTTCCTCCACCTCCAATCTGGCCAGCGTACTCGCCGCATCCGCCAACTGCAAAGCCAAATTCATTCGACCAACTGGGTTTTTTTCCTTCCAAAGGTCTTTTGCCAAGAAATGCACTCGATAGCGGAACATTTTAATTGATTGTGATGGAATAACTTTAGCTGTCATGGTTATAGTCTATCTTCAACAGTAGCTAGAATGCGAAGGAGTACCCGTTCCGGTTCTAGATAAACAAATGTCAGTATGATGACTCGATCTTTTTTGCCAATCGTGACATCCCATTTGGCAGATTGTGGTTCAACCTGTTCGTGCCTAACTATTACAGTATATTGTCCTGGTGCCAAGTCATCAAATCCCGCATCTGCCTCCATCAAAGCAACCGTTTCCTCGGCCAGTACCCGTCCGTCCCGATTCAGTAAAGTAATGAAGGCAATGCCATCAACTGAAGTCATGGCGACGTTATTTTGATTGCGAACCATCACAAAAATATCGGACATCGTTTGGTAATTGCTAATGGCTAATTGCTACTTTATACTGACAGCAGCACTTAACACACAAACAAGGATAATTACTGTGAATAATTTTAAGATTTTGTTAATTTTTACAGCTTTTGCAGCGGTTCTCGGTTTAGAAAAAAGTGGGGCGCTAGCTGCTGTCTCAAATATCTCTGAGACAAAGCCTTGCGTGCAGCTTCACAGTCTACAAATAGCAGAAAAGAGCGATCGCAATTTAAGCAACTCGAAAGGTACATTAAAAGAAGGCAGTGCCCTCTCTGTCGATCCTGATGAAGTTACGGGCATACCAAAAGCTGAGGCGCGACAGCGTTTCATTTTGAATAAAATATATCGGGTTCAAGAAGGCACTACCGCTGACGATTTGTTTATTGTCGATGAGAAAGCAAATAAATGGGCTGTAGAGGATGTCTCTGACGCTACAATGGGCCCTACCACTCACAGCGTCGCCCTCATGGTTTCCGGTAACGGCAAAGTTTGGGCGCTAATACAGATGTTCTAAAATTTGGGAATTGGGAATGGGTAATATCAAATCCGGTAGCATCCGAATGATTCCGATATATATTCTCGGACTCTGTGTACTCTGTGTTCTAGCGCCGGTTAAATCACCTGACGATGCAAGCGGAAACAATATAATTGGGAATTGGGAATTGGAGTTCGCATTGATTTAATATAAAAAAAAATCGCCTGCAACGGCGACCTTTTTTAGAATCCTATCATGTTCGGTCGATCGCCCGAAATAAAAGCGGTTTGTAGTGAGGAATGCAAGTCCTTCGATTGTCAAGACTAAATTCCTCACCACAAAATCATCCGATCGCGATCGTTCGATTGCACATCATATCACACCTCAAAAAATGATAATTTTAATTTTTTGAAGTGTAATTTTTAACTTATCTAACAGTCGTAGTAGAGAGCAAACTCGTAGGGGTGAGGACGCAAGCGCATCGGGTTGACTTCGTTGTCGAGTTTGTAGGAAATCCAGGTTTGGATGAATTCTTCGGTAAATACACCGGTTTCTGTTAAGAAACTGTGGTCTTTTTCCAAAGCTTCCAAAGCACCTTCCAAGGAACCGGGAGTCGAAGGAATTTTGCTCAATTCTTCCGGCGAAAGGTCGTAGATATCCACGTCCAAAGGTTCGCCCGGATCGATTTGATTCTTGATGCCATCTATGCCGGCGCACAGCATGGCTGCAAATGCTAAATAGGGGTTTGATGTGGCATCGGGACAGCGGAATTCTAACCGCTTGGCTTTGGGGTTGGTTCCCGATAACGGAATCCGCACTGATGCCGATCGATTTCCTTGAGAGTAAGCTAGGTTTACAGGCGCTTCAAAGCCGGGAACTAAACGCTTGTAGGAATTAGTCGTCGGGTTGGTGAGTGCCAAAAGTGCCGGGGCGTGCTTGAGAATGCCGCCGATGTAATGCAGTCCCATTTGACTGAAACCTGCATATCGATCGCCTGCAAATAGAGGTTTGCCGTCTTTCCAAATCGACTGGTGAACGTGCATCCCGGAACCGTTGTCGTTAAACAGCGGTTTGGGCATGAAGGTGATGGTTTTGCCGTATTTTTTGCCGACGTTTTTGATGACGTATTTGTATGTCATCAAGTAGTCGGCGGCTTGTACTAATGTGGCAAAGCGGAAACCGAGTTCGCATTGCCCGCCGGTGGCGACTTCGTGGTGGTGTTTTTCGATGGGTACGCCGCATTTGGCCATTGTCAGCAGCATTTCCGTTCTCATGTCTTGAGAGGTATCGGTTGGTGCTACTGGGAAATAACCTTCTTTGTAACGCGGTTTGTAGCCGAGGTTGCCGCCTGGTTCTTCTTTGCCAGAATTCCAGCGACCTTCGATCGAATCTACGTAATAGTAGCCGGAATTTTGGGTTTGGTCGAAGCGAACGTCGTCAAAAATAAAAAATTCTGCTTCCGGGCCAAAAAATGCTGTATCGCCCAGACCAGTTGTCAGTAAGTAGTCTATGGCTTTTTGAGCTATGGTGCGGGGACAGCGATTGTACGGTTCGCCGGTGCGGGGTTCTTTGATGCTGCAAATGAAGCTGATGGTGGGTTCTGCCATGAACGGGTCCATCCAAGCGGTGGTCGGATCGATGACCATCGTCATGTCTGATTCGTTGATGGCTTTCCAGCCCCGAATGCTGGAACCGTCGAAGGGTATGCCGTCTGTGAAGGCGGTTTCGTCGATTTGGTCGTGGTACAGGGAAAGGTGTTGCCAGATCCCCGGCATATCGATGAATTTTAGGTCAACGATCTGGATTTTATTTTCTTTTATGTAGTTTAGGGCTTCTTGGGGTGTCTGGAACATCACTTACTCCTGATATTGGTGTGGTTGCGGGCGATTCTCTTCTGCAAGCTTCGCTAACGGCAGATTTCAGACTGTTTGGGCGATCGTAGGCCTTCAGCTATCAATTTTTTGTAGCAAAAGATACAATAATTCAAAATTGAGCCGATCGCGGTTGGGTAGTTTGTGATTCTTATTTTGTCTGTGTTTCGGCTGTTTATACAAAACGAACGGCAGAATTTTGCGGCTATTGGTCGGGGATTGACTGCCGATCGTGCAAATCCTATCTCAAATCTTAATCAAAGGCCGATTTGTAGTAGTCTACAATAGGCGGTCTATCTCAGATAGCAAAGTATTGATAAAGATTTTTGGGAGACAAACTAATGCGCGATGCAGTGACGAGTCTGATTGAAAATTATGATGTTGCTGGCAGGTATTTAGACCGGGATGGTATCGATCGGTTGAAATCTTATTTTGCAACCGGCACAGCACGGGTACAGGCTGCTGCGGCAATCAACAGCAATGCTGCGTCAATTGTCAAGCAAGCTGGTATCCAGCTATTTGCCGAACAGCCGGAACTGATCCGTCCCGGTGGAAATGCCTACACGACTCGCCGTTACGCGGCTTGTCTGCGGGACATGGACTATTACTTGCGCTATGCTACTTACGCCCTGGTGGCTGGAAGTACGGATGTGCTCGACGAGCGCGTGCTGCAAGGTTTGCGGGAAACTTACAATTCTCTGAGCGTTCCCATTGGCCCTACGGTGATGGGGATTGGCATTATGAAGGAGATGGTTAAGGCTGAGGTGGAAGCTGCAGGCTTGTCTGTGGGGCCTTTCCTGGAGCAACCTTTTGATTACATGATTCGCGAATTGAGCGAACAAGATATTTAAGTCAAGCAAGCTCTTTCTTTTAGCAGAAAATTGCTTTTGTAGCTTGTAGGTAGCACCCTCTCGATCGCTTTTTTGGCATCACAGCCTCTAAGCGATCTTTTTTATTGGTTAAAAGTCGCCAACACATCCCCAGACGAGGCATTTGTCGAGGGGATTTTTGGTTTGGCGGCGATCGATTTGCTCGGTTGTTGTTACTTCTACTTCGCCGTTGGGATAAAGAATGTGGATGATGTTGCCGCTGACGAAGGCTAAGGGGTTTTCTTGACAAATAGTCAAATTTCTGATATGAAAGTTAATTGTTTTCATGCTCGATCGCCCTGATTGTGTGTGTGGCGCATTCCCCTGTATTTACATAATCCGCTACTAGCCAAAGTTTTTGTGTGATTCTAAGAATGTTTATTTGTGATCGAACTATCCACAAAAAGCGCTCTGTGTCACATCATGCAAGATAAGGGGTCTCACCCCGCAGCTCTCTCAAGCACGGAAAAAATGACAGCGGGCTCGTGGCGGTACTTCTGCTGGAAAAGCAAAATAATCGCCAAAAATCCGCAGTCGGGTTTTTGCGTAAGTGGTAATCTGGTTACTGTCAACAACCGTGGCGTACAGATTAAAAACCTTGGCTAAACAACGAATAGACACTTTATTAGTAGACCTAAATTTGTGCGCTTCCCGACAGCAAGCTCAGGCATTGATTCGGACGGGGAAAGTCTCGATCGACCAACAGGTAGTTGACAAACCGGGCACTGAGGTTGACATTGCAGCAAAAATTAAGATTAAAGAGCGATCGCGCTACGTTTCCAGAGGCGGCGACAAACTAGCCAAAGCTTTAGAAGTGTTTGCGATTCCCGTAGCGGGCAGAATTTGTCTTGACGGTGGCATTTCCACAGGCGGCTTTACCGACTGTCTGCTGCAAGCCGGTGCAGCCCTCGTCTACGGCATAGATGTTGGCTACGGTCAAGCTGACTGGGGCTTGCGTAACGATCCGAGGGTAATTTTGAAAGAACGCACCAATTTGCGCTACATGACTGCTGCTGAGCTTTATGGGGAGTCACCGCGAGCCGATTTGGCGGTAGTCGATGTGTCGTTTATTTCCCTAGATAAGGTTTTACCGGCGCTGTGGGAATTGTTGGCACCGCCGCGAGAAGCGGTATTGTTGGTAAAGCCGCAGTTTGAAGTTGGGCGCGATCGTGTCGGGAAAAAAGGCGTAGTGCGAGACTCAGCAACTCAAGCCGATGCGATTTTTCAAGTGTGGAAAGCAGCGACAGCTTTAGGATGGCAGCAACGGGGTTTAACGTGGTCGCCTTTACTTGGCCCGGCCGGTAATATCGAGTATCTTTTATGGTTGGGGATCGATCGCCAAGAGGAACCAGAGCCGGGGGCGATCGAAGAAAGTGTTGTCAAGGAAAGCATCGCACAAATAGCAAAAGCGGCAGCGCGGGAACTTGTCAATCGATTTTAGATTTTAGATTTGAGATTGACTTCAACCCATCGAGCTAATCAATTTTAAAAGTCAAATTTGGAGAGCAAAACTTATCTAAAATTTGAAATTGTTTTGTCAATCAGACTCCTAAACTTTCACAAGAGTGAATAATTTCATGCAGCCATTAAAACAAGCCGGTTCAATTTTTCTGTACATTCTAGGGGGCATCGGGTATTTAGCGATTGCAGCTACTATTGTAGGCGTTTCAATTCTGATCAAATTCGCAGCCCTGCTGCTAGCGGACAAATTATTATATACAATTCTGATTATCGGTGATTTGTTGAGAGGCATCGAAATTATTGAACTGTTAAATATTTTAATATTTGCTTTTATCGGCATGGGATTTGGGGTAGCTACAAAACTTTTGATTCCTCAATACGGACGCAAAATTAGTGCAGCATTATTAATAGTTGTAGTTCCCTTAGTTTTCATGATTACGCCAGTAATTAGATATAATTCTTGGTTAGAAAAAGTCGGAGAATCGGATAACTTATTGCCTGCAGAAACAGCAACATTAACTAACTCTTTTTTGCAGAGAAAAGTAGGATTGCAAGGTTTTCTCGGTTATTACGTATATACTGGTCAGTTTCCAGTAATTCCGACCAAACAATCGGAGATGAAAGACTTAGACAGCTTTGAAAAAAAAGTTAATTCCAGATTTGTGCAGTTAACAGGTGTGGCTCCTACCATTGTTACCTGGTCAATGCGGATTTGTTTTTGGCTGATCAGACTGTTTTACTTTTCAATAGCGGTAATTGCCACGATCGCCCATTTTAGGGAAGGTGTGAGAATCGCCGGAAGGTAATAGGATTTTAGATTTTAGATTTTAGATTAAAGAATTGAAGAATTGGGAATCATATCAAATCAGGTAGCATCGGAATTAATATTACCCACAATCAGGACACGGCAATGCCGTGTCCCTACAATTAATCCGGGTAGGGAAACGGCACTGCCGTGTCCTCCGTTTATATCATTCCGGTGCCACCGGAATTAATATCAGTTGACCAATTTTTCTCAAGACTTGAAGAACCGTATAAAGTTCGTTGGTTAGAGGAAGCGGTGAAAATATTCTTGATAAGTCATATTGAGGTGGATTCTGAAAGTCTAGCTTGACGAATACAATTTCACTGCCATTTGTCATCGCAGCAAAACTCGGTCTATCCTTCCGGGGATTGGCTGTCATGTATGCTAGTGTTTGGGGAAGTGCAGACCTTACTGAGATGGTGGTGCGCTTCGACTCTAAAAGTGTCACCCAAAACTGATTTTGCATCACTAAAACATCAATCCTTCCTTGGATAGTTTCTATTTCTTCATCTTCCTCATCTAAAACAATTTGTACAGATTTTTCACCAGTCATTTTAAAAGGTGAATCGTAAAAACCCGCTCGTTCCAAGAGAGGTGAACCCATGATTAGCGTGACGGTTCCTTCTGTCAGACTTCCATCATTTAAATGATAGAGATATCTGCGCCGGAGCGAATTAAGACCGGCTCGATCCGCTTCTGTAATTTCGGGCAAATCTGTATACCATTCTGGGAAAAATCCCTCGGCTTCTGTTCGTGTAATATTGAATCGAGATTCAACATCTGCTAAAGTTTGGATGATTTCAGTAATGGCTGTTGTTTGTGTCATATTTTAAATTCTTGCTGGAGGCGATCGATAATTGTATTGCGCTCGATAGTGGCGAGAATTTCTTGAATTACCGTATCTTGTCCCAGAGGGCCCCAAGTGCAGCCTTTTTCTAAATAAACTTGAGCCGCCCGACCGACAGCGTAGGTTCCGTAAGCTGCTAAACTAGCTTGAGTGACAGCGACTCCGGCAAAAGTAGAAAAGCCAATTTGTGGAGCAGCAGCAGCGGCACTTTTGCCAAATCCCAAGAGGAAACTGCTACCTAATTCTCCCAAAAGTACGCCGCCTGCGCTGGAGAAAATAGTCTGCCAAAGTTTCCCCGCTTCGTAACCAGTCATGGGTAAACCGTAAAGTCTGGATAAGGAGCGAATTAAGGCTAAATCTGCGACAGTTGCTCCCATGACATCTAGGAAAGCAATGGGATTTATCCCCACAGCCAAAGCTTTGTATTTGGCAAATTGCCAGATTAAATCGTCGGCTTCTGTTTGCCGCAATTTGAGAACTTGACGAGCAATGTTTGCTTCGGCATCTCTAGCTTCTACTAAAGCATTGAGAGCGAGGAGCGATCGCCCTTCTCTGTTAAGAATTGTCAAAATTTTGTGCTTGAGTTGGTCTATCTGGGGGGGAGGCGACTCCCATTCGTGGGTGACACTTCCATCTGACCATTCGACGCGCACTTGCACCGGTGCGGGTTCGGCGGCTACCATGACTATTTCTAAAGATTTAGCAATTTTAGGAGCGGATTTTGGTGTAGATTGATCGGAAGTGTTGTTTGGTCGATCGCCCGAAATTTCCGTATCTGTGGCATCTGCTACCGAATCTGCTGCTAAGCCTTCAGAATTTCCCAGTGATTGCAAACTTTGGTAAATAGCTTTTCTGTCTAATTCTGGATACAGGTCAATTTTATTAAAAACTAAAATCAGCGGTTTTTGAGCTGTTTGCAATTCGCACAAAGCTTGATATTCAGTGCGGGTGATATCGCCAGCCACGACAAACAGAATTAAGTCAGCTTGGCGAGTGACTTGTTTTGCCATATCGCCGCGCACTTCGCCGCCAACTTCATCAATTCCGGGAGTATCAATTAACTCTACTTGAATCCCCCCTTGTCCCCCCTTACTGAGGGGTGGTTCCACAGGCACGCCCTTACCAAGGGGGGGTTGGGGGGGTTCTACACTGTCAAGGAGGGGCAAAGGCACGCTCCAGCGCACGGAACGCGGCCACTGAGTAACGCCGTTGAGAGGGCCTGTTTGCAAGATTTTTTGACCCAGAAGCGCGTTTAATACCGCTGATTTGCCGCGGCTGACCATGCCGAAAGTGGCAATGCGAATCACATTGCGATCGAGCTTTTCTGAGGTGTAACTTAAGATATCTAACTGAGCTTGCAGCGCCGCTTCTAATTCTGTGTTGTTCGAGTTTTTTTTGCCTTGGCGCAAGTGAGAATACCGCGCGAGGGCTTCGCGCAAACTGGCACGGGCTAGGGACAAGCGATTTTCTTGGATGGAATTGTCAGCCATTGGCGATCGGCTTTTTTAAGCAATGTAATTGAGCGTCGAAATATAACATTCTATTTCTTATTTTAATACAATTTTTGATAAAAATCTAGTTTTTTATTGGGGAGTTTTTCAAAAAATATTGAACGGGTTCTCCGGCCCGTTCCACAATAACAAAAAAAAATGTGGCACAGGCCGGAGAGCTTGTTCTTTTCCCTAACACTAGGCTCCGCCTCTGAAAATTGTATCGACGTTGAGCTCCATATTAGGAAATGTAGGTGAAATAATGCGATCGCTCCCTCTGAATTGTGTAATCCTATACTCTCCGTCCACAAGCTGGCAAACCGAGAGGGTGGGTTGTTTGGGGTCGCCAATATGACGTATTCCGCCGAATGCAGCATAATCCGCAATCCAATATTCGAGGATTCCCATCATTTCGTAATCTGCCAACTTTTTGAGATAATCGTCGCGCCAGTTGGTACTGACGACTTCAACAAGCAGCGGGATAGATGTTCCTTGGGTGATTGTTGCTGACTTCAACCATAAGGGTTCGGAGGCTAAAGCCTGACGGTTTAATAGCAAAACATCAGGGATATATCCTGTATCTTTAGCTGGTGGCTTAACTAGCGCTTTCGAGGGAATGCGGTATGGGAGTTGCAGTTGGGTGTAGAGCAGCGTAAATTCTTGAACAAGGTATGCTGTGATATCTTCGTGTTCTCCTGTGGGCTGCATTTCAACCATTACCCCATCGTGAAGTTCGTAGGATTTGTTATCGGGTTTGTCTTCTATAAATTGTTCAAAGGTTAGTATTTTGGGTTGAGTTTGTATCATCGTGCCAACCTTATTTAGGAATAACAAAAAAGGAAAATATTAGCTGGTTCCGTAACGGGAAAGATGCCCGTTCCACAATAAAAAAAATTCTTGTGGAACAGGCATATTGCCTGTTGCTTTATTTCAACTTAATTGACGGCTGAATTTACTGCCTCGGACTGAGACATTTGAGGCGCGAGACGACTTGCGATTTGGTTGATGAAACCTTGCAAGAAGGAAACTTGCTGATTTTGCATAAATACTGCTTGCAAAGTTTTCGTCAGTTCCGTAAGATTGAAGATGCCTTTAGCATTTTCCAATTCTTGAGTTGAGAAATATTCAATCAAACTCAGTCCGGCTATTCTGGTAAAGTAGGCTGCACTAATTCCCTGCACCGCGCCTCCTGCTGCATAGGTGACGGCATTGCTTTTCAGCAGTCCAGTAATAGTTTGGGTAGACAGTTCTACTAATCCGAGTTTGAACATTTGGGTTGCTAAGGTTCCCGCTACTGTTTTAGCTTGGTCTAAAGAAAACTTTTGCTGGTAGATAGCGCCGAGGTCGATGACGAGTTGGGTGCTGATGGCGGTTGTTGCTAGCAAGTCTAAGGCGGGAACTGGGTTAGCAAAAACGGCGGCGGCGGCGATGTACTGATATTGTTCGATGATGGGAATTGCCCGATCGCGCCTGACTGCATTTAACAAAGTTTTTGCTTCTAATTTAATAGTTGCAGCTTCGCGCACCGCACTCGCCCAGACCAACTGTTGCCGTTCTTCGGTTACGATTTGAGTCAATCTTGCTGTCAGCGGTTCGAGTTGAGAGACTTGATTTTCGATCCGTTCTTTAACAGTGCCGTCTGCTTGGTGCTGCCGCACTTTAATAGAATTTGGGGAAGCTGCGATCGCAATTATATCTTCTGTTCCCAATATTCCTTGCATTCTTTGGTGCAACTGCTGCAAAACTTGCGACTGCTGCGTTGGCAAATATTGGTCTAG
The DNA here is from genome assembly GCF_036705055.1 of Microcoleus sp. CZ3-B2. Classification (NCBI taxonomy): domain Bacteria; kingdom Bacillati; phylum Cyanobacteriota; class Cyanophyceae; order Oscillatoriales; family Microcoleaceae; genus Microcoleus; species Microcoleus sp. CZ3-B2. Next base: position 157,779 of record NZ_JAUBTN010000005.1, read on the forward strand.
TTTGTTCCAGACTAGCAGCACGCGCTGACCTGCTGAAATTAGCTGAGATAATGTTTTAAATTCAGAATCCGTAATGTCGCCCGCTGTTACAAACAACACTAAATCACCGCTGATTTTAGCATCGGCATTTGTGGTATTGGTAAACAGCGGTGCTGTTTCTGAGAAAATCTGCTTTGACGGTTGTTGGGATGCCCAATTAGAATTTAAAACTTGAATTAAGGCAGTTTTGCCGACAGCTTTGCCGCCGCTTACGGTAATCCGCAAGTCTTGTCTGTCTAATTCCGCTTTGAGCCGATCGAGCTTTGCTGTTAGATTAGCCGGATTTGCCGAGTTTTGAGCTTCCTGAGCTAGCAAATTAATCGCGGCGGATGCCGTGGCGATCGCTTTTTCGGCTGCTTCGCGGTTGACCAGGGGTTCCGCGAGTGCGAGTTCGAGTTTGGGGGATTGTTGCTTCCACCACCAATAACCCGCACCAGCGGCCGCCAAGCCGATGAGTGCCGTTTCGCCCATTTCTGAACCCGAATGCTGTAAAGTTTCCAGCAGCCACAGCGCCGCTGAAAGTCCTATTCCGCCTATCAAAATCGGTCGCCGCAAGTTAAGTGTCATTGTTACCTTCCTGTGGGTATTATTGCCAAGCTTAACCTTAACGGGCTTGGTCTTTGTCCCTATATTCCATCGTACCTCTGGGACATCGAAACTGGCAGGCGGGCTACCCGTGCGGATTACACCCTCAAGTTTTTGGACAAGTGCCAAATCTACTTTCAGCATAAATCACAGGATCGATCGCAGTTGTCAAGTCGATCGACACAGATACACACCGATGGTTTTCTGATGGGAAAGTGAAAAACATGGGGCCAGAAACCGGGTTTTTTAACTAATACCAATTTCAAAAAATAATGCAACAGTATTCTTGTCCCCCCCCTTGCTAAGGGGGGGCTAGGGGGGGTCGGAGAGTATTGCATGATTTTAGAGAAATGGTATAAATACTAGCCAAAAACCCTCTATTGCCAAAAAACCCGGTTTCTTTGCTTCTTGTTACTGTTTGAGAACTAAGACAAATAATTGTCTAATCTCCCAAACAAATTCCCAAACCGCGGGCCGTTTTAACCAAAGTACCGTTGAAGTCTACCGGTCTATATTTGGAAATCGCATCTTCCAACGGAACGCTGACAACTTCTCGCTGCTGCCAAGATACCATGCAGTCGTATTTCTCTTCGGCAATTAAATCAACTGCTGCAACCCCAAAAGCAGAAGCAATTAATCTTTCTAACGAAGAAGGCGTTCCCCCGCGTTGAGTGTGTCCCAAAACCGTGACGCGGGTTTCTGCACCGCTACATTCCGAAATTGTATCAGCTAAATACTGACCGATTCCGCCTAATCGACTTTGACCTAAGCGATTTGTGTGCATTACTAATTCGCCTGCTTCTGTGCGAACTGCCTCCGCTACTACAACTAAACAGTAGTTTTTTCCGCGTTGTTGGCGTTCTTGAATTTTGGCACAGATTTCGGAAATTTTGTAAGGAATTTCGGGAATCAAAATGATATCAGCTCCCCCAGCAATTCCGGCACTAATTGCAATATGTCCGGCGTCGCGTCCCATGACTTCAACAATTATCACGCGGCTGTGACTTGCCGCAGTAAAATGCAATCTGTCTAGTGCTTCTGTAGCAATATTGACAGCAGTATCAAAACCGATCGAACGCTCGGTAACTCCGACATCATTATCAATAGTTTTAGGAATAGCCACTAAATTCAAATTACCTTCGAGAGCAATCTTCCTGAGAATGGCGAGACTACCATCGCCACCTATGCCAATTAAGGCATCCAGACCGAGTTGATGATAGCCTTGAATAATATCATCGGAGCGATCGCGCACAGTTCCGTCAGCCATCGGGAAAGCAAAAGGGTTGCCCTTATTTGTCGTGCCCAGCATTGTACCGCCAATGGTGAGCCAAGAGTCTACTTTCTCAATATTCAAAGGAATTGCTTCCGGGGGACGACTCATCAATCCGTTGGTGGCTTGACGAATTCCCATTACTTTCCAATTGTAAGTTCCCGTTGCGCGGTAAACAACGGCTCGTATCACGGCATTTAAACCTGCACAGTCACCTCCGCTAGTGAGAATGCCGATACACTTTTGTTCTCCCATAATTTATGCCAGACTTTTGTTACTCAGAACATGGGTTGATTTTTTGAGATCCCGATCGTCCAATCCTTATTTGCGACGTAATTTAGCGGCTCTAGCCTCCCAAATCACCGTTTCAAATACAACATAAATTTTACTTGGGATTGAGGCGTTTAGAAACTTGGTTAATGATACCGCTGAGAATTGCACCGCCCATGAGAATTCCCAGGGCGGGATTGAATACGGGTTGCCACAGACTGTACCATAAATCGAAACCGAGATTCACTCCGGTCGATCGCCCAACTACGGCGATCGCAAACCACCCAAAAATAGCAAAGACGAAAAACACATCAGCTACTAGAATCAAGTTGATAAAGTTAAGAATTTTATCTTTCATGGTCGAGGGTTCCTTTTGAGTGTATATTTGTCAGCTCTTGACTGTTGACTGTTGACTGTTGACTGTTGACTGCTGACTGTTGACTGTTGGCTGTTGACTCTTGACTGGGGGTCGAAAAACTCAATGGTTGAGTGTTAACTTTTGATTCGATTTTATGATTACGATGTCACCGGAAACGATGTCAGTCGATTTTAGATTCGGGCCTTGAAGATTTAAGATTTGCTCTCCCGCTGAATCTGGAATCTTGAAGTTTGAGCTAAAAATTTTCTCTCTCCATGACTTAAATTGGGGGCTTGTATCCATTCTAAGGGCGTCAAATTTGGGCAAGCGGTTAGCAAGGAAGCGGAACGATCGCTGCAACAGGCGATCGAATAAAGATAAAATATCATTCAATTGTTGTCGCACACTTGTGGTCAAAATATGGTTCGCTATACACTCCCTCAAAGCCCCGAAATTATTTTAACTGTCAGAGGGAAAGATTCAGTCAAAGCCCGCGAACAAGCGATGGATAAGCTGATGCTGCTGATGGATGAAGGTCAGCTACCTACAGAGCTCGCAGAAGGATTTGGGCCCAAGCAGTTTGTTGAAGTTAAGGATATCGAAGATGCCGCCTCGGATGGCGAAGACGCAATTACTGAAGCGGTGCAGATTTTGAGCAATTTGGCAAGTCTCAAATTGAAAGTCATGGAATCCCGCGAAGAAGCACTCAAAATCCGGGAGGCGATCGACATTTTGTTTACAGATGAGTCTGTGACGGCAGAAGAAATTGGTCGTCTCAAAGACGGTTTCAAAGTTCTCAAAACCTTCGCTCAAGCTAACGTCCGCTATCGAGAAGCTAGGAGCCAAGCTGAGGAAGCGCGGACAATTCTCGACGGAGCTTTGCAATCAGTAGAACCCGAAAACAAGGCGCAGAAATCGGCGAAATAAAAGTACAAAGAAAGCTGTTTTTACAGGGCATATCGCAGAGATATAGCCTTTCGATCTCTCATCTGAGGTACTATCCGGGATAGGGGATAGGGAATAGGGCATAGGGCATAGGGCATACCTCACCACGCTTGAGAACCGCTATACCGCCCTCTGAATACTACCCATATCCCATTAATTAACAGTCATCAAAAGTTCGGACAGTTTTTTTAACGGGCCTGTAAGCCGATCGCGAGCAAGCCCGGTCATTTTTAACACATTTGAGGAAACTTAGGAATAAAATATATTAAAAATGCTCGATCGCCCACAAAAAATGTACCGCCAAACATTGCGAAAACCCGACGGCCGCCCGATCGCACTTTACAGCCGCTACCCAATTCCAAAAGGCATCGCCGCCGTAAGTCCCAGCAATGAACCTGTAAAAGCCAACCCGCACTTTCGCTGGCATCCCTTGCGGGGGGAATGGGTAGCATATGCCAGCCACCGTCAGGAAAGAACTTTCATGCCACCGCCGGAATATAACCCGCTGGCTGCTACAATTAATCCTAGATTTCCCACAGAATTGCCGCGAGGAAATTACGACATAGCAGTTTTTGACAACCGCTTTCCATCGATGAGTTTCCCGGCAAATAATGCACCTACAAATATTGTGGAAACTGTACCGGCTAACGGCGTTTGTGAAGTTGTCGTTTTTACTCAAGATCCGCTGGCTTCGTTGGGTTCTTTGGAATTAACTCACTTAGAATTATTGTTAGAAGTGTGGGCAGATCGCACTTCAGTTATCAGCAGCAATCCCGAAATTCAATATGTCTTGCCTTTTGAAAATCGCGGCGTAGAAGTTGGAGTAACTTTGCACCACCCCCACGGTCAAATTTATGCTTATCCGTTCGTGCCACCGGTGCCGGCGCGGATGTTAGAATGTCAGTCGATTTACTATCAAAAAAACAGCAGCGGTTTGCTGCAAGATTTGATTCAAAAGGAAATTTCAGACAAACAGCGAATTCTGTATTTAGATGAATATGCGATCGCCTTTGTGCCCGCTTGCGCCCGCTACCCTTACGAAGTGTGGATTGCGCCCATCGCACCGGTTGCCACATTTATCGATCTTACCGAAAAACAGCGTCAAGGACTTGCCAAGGCCTTAAAAACAGTCGCCCTTAAATATGATGGTTTGTGGCACCGCCCATTCCCTTATTTGATGGCTTGGTTTCAAGCGCCCACAGACGGAAAGCCTCACCCAGAGGCGCATTTGCACGCTGAGTTTTATCCGCCCTACCGATCGCGCGATCGGCTCAAATACCTAGCGGGAACCGAACTCGCAGCGGGAATGTTTGTCAACGATGCTTTACCGGAAGAAAAAGCTCAAGAATTGCAAGCCGTATCTGTCAATCTCTATTAATAACCTCGCTCAATTTAGTTCGTAGTGATGACTTTAGTTCTTCTTTATTAAACACTTTTTTAAGAAAAACTAAAGTCCCAGGGGGAACCTTGCTGGTTACCAGGCTCTGCCTAGTAATGCAGGTGCGGAGGCTCTGCCTCCTTTGAGGAAGGCAACTTACAGTAGAGAGAACTGTAGGAGGTATTTAAGTTATTAAGTTTTCAATCCTAAAATCCTTACTACGAACCTTTTTTCAGAAGAAGTGAAGTCCTCACGACGAACCAATACGGTTCACTTAAGATTGTCATATATCTATGAAAAAACCGGGTTTATGAGGTGTCATGAATATGGTTTTTATACTCTCAACACAGCTCTTTCGGGATTTTCGGGATTTGGAACTAAACGCTGATTTTTCCAATCTACCAGCAAGTCTAAAGTTTCTAACACAGTTTGACCGATGAGCACGATATCGCCTAAAACCATTGCGGCCTCGATCGTCTCGCGCCCTGCCATTTCAATAATCATAGGCCCAGTCAATCCCACTGTTTCTTGTCTACCATCAGCATATTTTGCTATTTCCTGACTCCGAATTCTCAAACCAAGGTGTTCGCAAACTTCTACAGGAATTGCTGTGCGTACTGCACCAGTATCTATCAGTGCTTCTGCTTCGTACACTCGCAGAAGATTTGGATTGAGCAATCCTCTCTTGACTAACTCTTCATCAATGGCATTTGTTAGTTTGACTTTGACTCGAACTGCACCCATATTTTTGGTTGTTTGACTCCAATTGCGATCGATATTTATCATAGCGCCTCTCTTTTTCTACAGAAAGTCTACCTTCGATTATAGCTTGAAATGCGGGCAGCCACAGGTTAACACCTGCGGCTGCAATTCAACGCAAATTATCGCGAACTAACTACTAATCTTCAGCATAGATATACCGATACAATTCGCTCGGATCGGGTTCGGGACTCTTCTCCGCAAAATCTAGCGCATCATCAATTACAGCTTCGATCTTTTTGTCGATCGCTTTTAATTCTTCAGCAGTAGCCAAAGTGCGATCGATCAAATCAGCAGCCAACTTCTTAATCGGATCGCGGGGGAACCAATATTCCTTCTCTTCCTTAGAGCGCAACTCATCAGGATCGGCCAAAGAATGACCCCGAAAGCGATAAGTCAAAGCCTCGATTAAAGTCGGGCCTTCGCCAGCCCGCGCCCGTGCTATGGCTTCCTTGGCGACTTCCCGCACCGCCAAAACATCCATCCCGTCAACCTCGAATCCAGCCATGCCAAAAGCATGAGCTTTTTTGTAAATCAAGGGGTCAGAAGTGGCTCGCTCGTGGGCCATGCCGATCGCCCATTTGTTGTTTTCCACAACATAAAGAATCGGCAATTTCCACAAAGCAGCCATATTCAAACATTCAAAAAACTGCCCGTTATTTGCAGCACCATCGCCAAAAAAACAAGCAGTTACGCCATCGGAGCTCTCATCGCCCAAAGCTTCGCGCCGGTACTTCGATTGAAAAGCCGCCCCCGTAGCTACCGGAATCCCCTCAGCCACAAAAGCATAGCCTCCCAACAGCCGATGTTCGGCCGAAAACATATGCATCGAACCGCCCCGGCCCTTCGAGCAACCGGTTTCCTTTCCGAACAACTCCGCCATCACTTCCCGCGCCGGTACGCCCGCGCTCAAAGCGTGAACGTGATCGCGGTAGGTGCTGCTGACGTAATCCGTACTATCGCGGCGCATCGATCGAATCACGCCAGTAGACACCGCTTCCTGGCCGTTGTACAAGTGGACAAAACCAAACATTTTGCCCCGGTAGTACATCTCAGCGCACTTGTCTTCAAACAAACGCCCCAAAACCATATCCTCGTAGAGCATCAAGCCCTCCTCACGAGAAATAGTTACGCTCTGTGCGTCAAAAACTGGTACAATCCGTTCCTCAGCCATAAAAAATTAATACCCGATCGCCTACTTAAACATGTGAATTACCCGACGTTCGTCTGAGTACAGATAGAACGCGGGCTTCCCAATTCAACCGCAACAGCCTCTACAGTAGTAGACTTGCGTCCATACCGTTTTGGTCTTACATTGCGTCCAAGGGCAGTAGCGCTGATTCCCAACGCCAAAATCCGTAAGCCTTCATTTCTGATATTGATCGCCGCATTCACATCTCGGTCATGTCGCTGATTGCAACGAGGGCAATCAAACGAGCGGACACAGAGATCCATCTTTGGGATTTGTAGCAGCGTATTTGAGCAAAGGTCAGAAGAGGGAAAAAACCTGCCTATTTCTAGATAAATCTTGCCGTCAAACTCTGCTTTGTATTTGAGCATGGTGCAAAACATTTCCCAACCTGCATCACTAATTGCCTGGGCAAGGTGATGATGTTTGACCATGTTTTTCACTGCTAGATTTTCCACCACGATAACTTGGTTTTCGTTAACTGTCTTACGGGACAGCTTGTGGAGGAAATCCGAGCGCACTCTCGAAATTTTAGAATGCACTTTTGCCACAGCAATACGAGCTTTACGCCGCTTGTTCGTGGTCTTATCCTTTTTGCGAGATAGCTTTCGCTGTTTGCGTTTTAAGTTAAGCTCATGCTTCTTAAGATGCCGTGGGTTTTGGTATTTTGAGCCATCCGAAGTGACGGCAAAATCAATCAGCCCCAAGTCTAGCCCAATCGTCTTGCCTTGACTACTGGGTTCTGGCGAGTCAAGACCATCCTCGACCAATAGCGAAGCATAATAGCGACGATCGGGCATCCTCGACACCGTAACAGTCCTCAACTTTCCTTCTATGTCTCGATGAACCTTAGCTTTTACCGTTCCTAAGTAACCTGGGAATTTAATTTCGCCTTGGCTCAATAGTTTGACATTTGCGGGATATTGAAGGGATTGCCGACCATGGCGATTTTTGAAAGATGGATAACCAGTACGTCCGTCAAAAAAGTTAATGAACGCTTGAGATAGATTTAGCACAGATTGCTGAAGACATTGTGAATAGCAAGTTTTTAGCCATTCGTGTTCAGCTTTCCAGAACGGAATCTGCTTTTTCATATCAAGAGCAGACAAACCTTTACCCGTCTCTTTGTAAGCTATTGACATAGCCGCAAGTGACTGATTCCAGACCCAACGGGCACACCCAAAAGCTTGAGCCAAATGAGCTTGCTGTGCATCCGTGGGGTAAAGTCTGACCTTGACTGCTTTTAACATTCCATTATGTTAACACGGTTTACAGAACATGATAAATAATAGGGTGGTGGCAAAGATTATTTGCTCGTCGGCGGGGCATCGAACCCCTTGACTCGCACAGCGAACATCCCGTCGCTCAAGGTCGTAAGTAGTAGTTCCGAATTAATTACACGAGATTTCTACTGAAACCCTTACCTAGCAAGGAGTCTTTATGTAATTAATTTTGTGTGGTTACTTACCATTAGATCGCGGGGCTTCCCGCGACTAAGCTAAATGTAAACCGACAGAGGACACAACCCAGCAGAAAATGGTCGAAAATTTTCTCGCCCTGCTGTTGGGAAGTTGTTAAAATCAGGGAAGCAGGGGGCTGGCGTGCCGCTCCGACAGCACGGACTATTGCAGAAACCCGACTAAGTTGTCACTAATGCTTTTGTTAAAAACCAACCTTAGCTAAGATAGGCTAATTTAGTTGCTAGCGCTTTGGGGAAGTGGACGTAGTGTTAATTCCACTAGATTACTACCGGATTTTGGGTCTACCGATTCAAGCTACTGCCGAACAGTTGCAGCAGGCTCACCGCGATCGAACTTTACAGCTTCCGCGTCGGGAGTATTCCGAAGTTGCGATCGTCGCCCGCAAACAATTGATCGATGAAGCCTGCGCCGTTCTGTCAGACTCAGACGCGCGCAAAGCTTATGATGCGAGTTTTTTAGCCAAAACATACGATCGAGAGTCGGAAGCAGCAATTGCAGCCAAGCAGAGGTTAAAAACCTCAAATGGGCCGGCCACTGTTTTGCAAGATGCAGGAGAAACTGCTCCGGCAGAATCTAAGGCTTTAGACGCCGCTCCCGACCCCCACACTCCAAGTATTGAAATCGATGACAACCAATTCGTAGGAGCCCTGCTCGTACTGCAAGAACTGGGAGAATACGAACTCGTACAGAAACTGGGTCGCCCGTATCTCAACAATGGCAGCATCGCGATCGACGAAGGCCGCTTCGGCGATCGCCAGCTCGTGCGGCCGGATATAGTTTTAACAGTAAGTCTTGCGTGTCTAGAACTCGGTCGCGAACAGTGGCAGCAAGGTCAATACCAAAATGCCGCCAAATCATTAGAAGCAGGTCAAGAACTGCTGCTGCGCGAAAGCCTATTTCCAAGCGTGAGGGGTGAAATGCAAGCCGATATATACAAACTCCGTCCGTACAACATTTTAGAATTACTCTCGCTCCCGGAAGAAAAAGTCGCCGAGCGCCGTCAGGGACTGCAAATCCTGCGGGAAATGCTCGAAGAACGGGAGGGCATCGACGGTTCGGGGGACGATCGCTCCGGTTTAGGCATAGAAGACTTCCTCCGCTTCGTCCAGCAACTGCGGAAACACCTAACCAGCAGCGAACAGCAGACTCTATTTGAAGCCGAAGCCGGTCGCCCTTCGGCAGTCGCTACTTACCTGTCGGTTTACACCCTGTTAGCCCAAGGATTTGCCACCAGAGCACCTGCGATGATCCGCCGCGCTAAGCTGATGCTGATGCAGCTCGGCCGCCGCCAAGACGTTCACCTCGAAAAAGCCGTGTGTTCGCTGCTGCTGGGCCAAACAGAAGAAGCCAGCAGAGCCCTAGAACTCAGTTCGGAAAAAGAACCCCTCGCTTTTATTCGCGAACATTCCCAAGATTCTCCCGATTTGTTGCCGGGACTGTGCTTGTACGCCGAACACTGGCTGCAAGAAGAAGTGTTTCCACACTTCCGCGACTTGGCAAATCAGCCAGTCTCGTTGAAAGATTACTTTGCTGACCCGAAAGTCCAAGCTTATCTAGAAGCTTTGCCTTCGGATGCAGAAACGGCCAACGAATGGGTTGTGGTGCAGCCCCGATCGGGCAAACCCCAGGGACGACTGCAACCAACGGGCGATCGCCGACCCACACCCCCGCAGCCCCCAGCAGCCAAACAGGGAGCCAGTAGCGTTACCTTGACCCCCGTACCGGCAGACAGCTCTACCGCAGCCTCAGCCCCGAAAGACCACGCAACGGCTGCAGCACTAGGCGCCGTCTCCGCCGTCTCTCTCCCGACAACTACAGCGCCACGACCCACAGCCTCGACCTCCACCCGGAGGCGCACAGGTTCCAGCGGGCGCAGCGGAGCGACTGGCCAGGGTCTAGCAGGCGATTTAGTCGATCGGACGCGCACCAAAGCAGCACAAATTTCCGCCCAAGTCAAGTCCATGCCTCCAAACAGGCTGGCTCTGTTTGTCGCCGGAGGTGTCCTGAGCCTGTTAATCCTGTGGTTAATACTCAGTTTGTTGGCGAATGCCCTACAATCCGTGCGAGAAGAGCAACCCTTGCTCAGCCTAGAAGCACCGCCCATCCAAATCCCGGTGGCTTCCCCGGCTCCTGAGCCGAACGCGGCAGTGTCGGGAGTAGTCACTGAGGCAGCAGCCAAACAAATAGTTGAAAGCTGGCTGTCGGCGAAAGCGGCGGCTTTGGGCCCTAACCACGCTGTCGAAGAATTAAAGCAAGTTCTCACAGAACCGGCTTTGTCTCGCTGGCAATTGATGGCAGACGCTCAACAGAAAAACAACGCCTACCAGAGTTACCAACACAGCCTGCAAGTTAAAGGAGTTACGACAAATCCGACTAATCCCGATCGCGCGCAAGTAGAAGCCCAAGTAACGGAAAAAGCTAAAGTGTTCGATGGCGATCGGCTAGTTAGTTCTCGCAACGAAGACCTGCGCGTGCGCTACGACTTAATCCGTCAAGAGGGACAGTGGCGGATTATGGATTGGCAAGTGATGAAGTAGGGAATTGGGAATTGGGAATTGGGAATTGGGAATTGGGAATTGGGAATTGGGAATTGGGAATTGGGAATTGGGAATT